>JAOUIM010000043.1 GCA_029884035.1 Aquincola sp.
GCCGCTGTGCACGTGACCCACCGTCCAGTCCGTGTAGTGCGACAGCGCGTTGACCGTCTTGATTGACATCATCGGCCCTTCGAAGGTCGACATGCCATAGAACGACAGCGAGACGATCAGGAACTTGAGGATCGGGTCGTCACGCAGCTTGTGCCACGCGCCGCTCAAGGTCATGATGCCGTTGATCATGCCGCCCCACGAGGGCGCGAGCAGCACGAGCGAGAACAGCATGCCGATGCTCTGTGCCCAGTCGGGCAGCGCGGTGTAGTGCAGGTGGTGCGGGCCCGCCCACATGTACGTGAAGATCAGGGCCCAGAAGTGCACGATCGAGAGGCGATACGAATACACCGGCCGCTCGGCCTGCTTGGGGATGTAGTAATACATCATCCCGAGGAAGCCGGCCGTCAGGAAGAAGCCCACCGCGTTGTGGCCGTACCACCACTGCACCATCGCGTCCTGAACGCCGGCGTACGCGCTGTAGCTCTTGGTCAGGCTGACCGGCATGGCCGCGCTGTTGACGATGTGCAGCAGCGCCACCGCGATGATGAAGGCGCCGAAGAACCAATTCGCGACGTAGATGTGCCGGACCTTGCGCGTGCCCACGGTGCCGAAGAACACGATCGCGAACGAGACCCAGACCACGGCGATGAGCAGGTCGATCGGCCACTCGAGCTCGGCATACTCCTTGCCCTGCGTGATACCCAGGGGCAGCGTGATCGCGGCCAGCACGATCACCGCCTGCCAGCCCCAGAACGTGAACAGCGCCAGCCCGGGAGCGAACAGTTTCGTCTGCCCGGTGCGTTGCACCACGTGGTAGGCGGTGGCGAACAGCACGCAGCCGCCGAAGGCAAAGATCACCGCGTTGGTATGCAGCGGACGCAGCCGGCCATAGCTCAACCACGGAATGCCGAAGTTGAGCTCCGGCCAGGCAAGTTGCGCTGCGATCACCACGCCCACCAGCATGCCCACCACGCCCCACAGCACGGCGGCCAGGGCGAACAGGCGAACGGCGGTGTCGTGATAGACCGGTGGTGCGCCCGCAGTGGAAGAAGCAGCAGCAGCCATCGAAGACCTCCTCGTCAAACGTGGCGCGATTCTTGGTTCTGGGAAAGCGGCCCGGCTTGCGGATCGTCAAGGATGCGCTCGCCCTCGCGCTCGATGTCGTCGAATTGGCCCCGATGCAACGCCCAGGCAAACACGCCGACGATGGCCAGCACCAGCACCGACGACAGCGGAATCAGCAGGTACAGGATGTCCATGCCTTACGCGATCCTTGCAAGGCGCATCGCGTTGGCCACGACCAGGGCCGAGCTCGCGGCCATGCCCAGGCCCGCCGCCCACGGCGGCAGCCATCCCGCGAGTGCCAGCGGCACGCACGCTGCGTTGTAGGCCGCGGCCCACATCAGGTTCTGCCGGATCACGCGGACGGTCAGCCGCCCCACGTGCAGGGCGTGCGCCACGTCCTGCAGGCGCCCCGACAGCAGCACCGCGTCAGCGGCAGCGCGCGCGACCTGCGCGCCGTGCACGAGGGCGAAGGACACGTCGGCCTGCGCCAGCACCGGCGCATCGTTGATGCCGTCGCCCACCATCGCGACCACCCGCCCGCCGGACTGCAGCGCGCGCAGCGCGTCGAGCTTGCGTTCCGGCGTCGCGCCCGGGACGGCGTGATCGATGCCCAGCCGCTCGGCCAGGCGCGCCACGCGCACCGGCTCGTCGCCCGACAGCACGGTGAGCGCCATACCCTGCGCGCGCAGCGCACGCACGGCAGCCTGCGCATCGTCGCGCAGGGACTCGTCGAAGGAAAACGCAAGCAGCGGCCGGCCGATCGGCCCGAATGCGAGCGCGGCGTCGGCCTGCGCATGGCCCGCTGCGACGCCGAGCCATCGTGCCGCGCCGAGCCGCCAACGCTGCCCCGCGGCATCGATCGCTTCGAGGCCAAGGCCGCGCACCTCATGCACCTCGCGCCACTGCGTGGCCAGCAAAGCCGCGTCGGGCAGCGCATCGACCAGCGCGCGCGACAGCGGGTGGGTCGACCAGTGGGCCAGCGCGGCCGCGTCGCGCGTGAGTCGGGCCCGACGGTCCTCATCGCAGTGGCCGATCGCGTGCGAAGCACGAAACTGCGGCCGCGCCTGCGTCAGCGTGCCGGTCTTGTCGAGCATCAGGTGGTCGACACGGGCGAGCGTCTCGAGCGCTTCGACGCGCCGCAGCAGGACACCGCGCCGCGCCAGGGCGGATGTGGAAGCGAGCAGTGCCGACGGTGCGGCGAGCGACAGCGCACAAGGGCAGGTCACGATCAGCACCGACACCGCAACCCAGATCGCGCGTGATGGATCGATCGTCCACCACACCACCGCGGCGGCGAGCGCCAGCAGCAGCACCGCCCCGAGGAACGGCCCCGCGATGCGATCGGCCAGCCGCGTCGCCGCCGGCCGGCGCGTCAGCGCGTCGCGCATCAGCGCGGCGATCTGTTCGCAGCGGGTGTCGGCACCCACGCGCTCGATGCGCGCGACGACCGGCGCGCCGAGGTTCATGCTGCCTGCCACCACCGCGTCACCGGTGGTCTTGGGCACCGGCGTCGACTCGCCCGTGAGCAACGACTCATCGACCTGCGTCGCGCCGCTGTCGATCACGCCGTCGCCGGGAAATGCTTCACCCAGGGGTACCCTCACCCGGTCGCCGGCGGCCAGGCGCTCGATGCTGATGGCCTCGACGCCACCCTGCGCATCGACGATGCGCCATGCCTGGCGCGGGGCGCCGAACGCCAGGCGCTCGATCGCATCGGCGGCGGCATGGCGAGCGCGCAGCTCGAGCCAGCGCCCGGCAAGCAGGAAGCTCACGAACATGGTGAGCGAATCGAAGTAGACCTCGTGACCGAACACGCCGCCGGGGTCGAACGCGGCGCCGCTGGAGGCGACGAAGGCCACGGCCACCCCGAGCGCCACCGGCACGTCCATGCCCAGGCGACGCCGTCGCAGCGAGGCCCACGCCGACGTGAAGAACGGCGCGGCCGAAAACAGCAGCACCGGCAGCGTGAGCATCCAGGCCGAGCGCTGCAGCAACTGCTCGAGGTCGGGTGCCAGGCTGCCGGGATCGGCCACGTACACCGGCGTGGCCAGCATCATCACCTGCATCGCGCAGAACGCCGCAACGAACAGCCGCCACAGCAGCTGTCGCCGCTCCGTGCTGCGCATGGCGCGCGCCAGCGCGGCGGTGTCGGGCACCGCGCCGTAGCCCGCAGCGCGGATCGCCGACACCAGCGCCGACGCGCGCGTGCGGTGCGGCAGCCAGCGCACGCGGGTGCGCGACGCGGCGTAGTTCACTTCGGCATCGAGCACGCCATCCACCGAGCGCAGCGCGGCTTCGATCTGCCCGGCGCACGCCGCACAGTGCAGGCCCGACAACTGGAGCGACGACTCGGCAATGCCGCGCGTCTCGTCGATGCGGGTGAAGCGCGCGAGTTCGACAGGGTCGTCGACCACGCCGGCGGCGGCGGCGCTCGACGACATCACGCCGCGGTCACGCCGACCGGCGTCACGCCAGGGTCCTGACCAGCACGGCCTGCAGCAGCGCGCGGCGCTCCTCGGGCCCCGGGGCGGTGCCCGGGTCGGCTACCTCGGGCAGCAGGCTGAACACCGGGTGGTCGCCCCGCGCCAGACGGTCATAGACCGGCACCGACACGTCCTCCTGCAGCCGCTGCGCGAAGCCGCGCGGAACCTCCTCGCAGTCCACCGCGTCGTAGAGATGTTCGAGCAGGCGTGCTGCATCGCGGCCGACATGCGAGTCGTCGCGCAGCCAGTCTGCTTCGGGTTCGATGCGTGCCACCCTTGCGCCCAGCTCGCTGGCCGCCTCGTCGAAGTCGCGCGCGCAATCAGAACCCGGAACGCTGCACATCAACGCGATGTTCTTGCCGCGCAGCGGCGAGCCCGTCGGCGATGCACTCCCATGACTGTGCCTGAGCGCTCGTGCCGTGGCAACCAAGGCGCGCGCGTCCAGCGCATCGATCGGTGACGACGACAGGAGCCGGCGTTGGAAGGTGGGGCTCACGGCGCCGAATCGTCCGTTCGTCCCAAGGCTGATGACTTGCGCTTTGTCAAGACCCGCGGCGCTGCGACACGGCGTTGTCGCCGTTCACCGTCCGTTCACACAACGTCACCCAGCGACACGGTGTTGTCGCAAGGATTGTGAGGACGATCGCCAGACTTGTTGACAAGCATCAACAACCACCCATCAGGAGATCGCCATGTTGCTCGAATCAGCCGCCGTCTGCAGTGCCGAATCGTTTGCCGGCGCCGCGCCGTCGGGCCGCGATCTGGAACGCGTCGAGGCACGCAAGGAATCGCGCCGCATTGCCGACATGCTGGCGCTGGTGGCCGAAAAGGTGCCGGTGCAGCGCCGCGTCGTCCACGCCGGCGACCAGATCTATCGCTGCGGCGACCCCTTCACCCAGTTGTTCCTGCTCAACACCGGCTATTGCAAGATCGTCAACAGCGCCGCCGACGGCCGTGCCCAGGTGGTGGGCCTGCAGTTCCGCGGCGACTGGCTCGGCTTCGACGGCATCGCCGGCAGCCGCTACCGCTGTGACGCGGTGGCGCTGGACACCGGCGAGGTCTGGGCGATCCGCTACGACGCGCTGCTCGCCGCCTGCGCCGCACACCCGCCGCTGATGGCGCTTCTGCATGGCGAGATGAGCCGCGTGATCAGCCGCGACCGCGACACGCTGCTCGCGCTGACGACGCTGTCGGCCGATGCGCGCGTGGCCGAATTCCTTCGCCTGATGAGCGACGCGCTGGCGCACCGCGGGCTGCGCACCGACCAGATCACGCTGCGCATGACCCGTGCCGAAATCGGCAACTACCTGGGCATGACGCTCGAGTCGGTGAGCCGCGCGTTGTCGCGCCTGGCCCGCCAGCAGCTGATCGGTTTTGCAGACGGCGCGCGCCGCGAGATCCTCATCCCCGATGTGGCCGCGCTGGCCGCATTCGTCGGCAGCGAGGCCAATGGTCACAACGGCACGGCCACGCTGCAGTAGGCCGCACGTTCAGCGCGCCAGCACATCGCGCACCGCGTTCGCGAGTTGCTCGCGCGTGAACGGTTTGCGCAGCACGGGCAGCGCCAGCGCATCGCCTTCGGCATAGGCATAACCGGACATCAGCAGGACCGGCAGTCCCGGGCGCTGTATGCGCGCGCGCTGCGCCAGTTCGGTGCCGCGCAGCCCCGGTCCGAGCACGACGTCGGACAGCAACAGGTCGAAGGCGGCGCTCGCAGGCGCCAGTTCGGCCAGGGCCGACTCCGCTTGCGTGCACGCGGTGACTCGGCATCCCCAGCCGGCGAGGAACGCCTGCAGCACGCGCAGCACCTCGGGCTCGTCTTCGACCACCAGCACCGACAGGCCCTTTGGCACCAGGGATGCCGCGGGCGCCGCGTCGCCGCGCACAGGCTTGTCCGCGACCTGCGGCGGTGACGGCAGGTACAGCGTCACCGTGGTGCCAGCGCCCGGCTGGCTGGCCAGCGTCACCGCGCCGTGCGACTGGTGCGCGAAACCATAGACCGTGGCCAGGCCCAGGCCGGTGCCGCGGCCGGCTTCCTTGGTGGTGAAGAACGGTTCGAAGGCGCGCGCCAGCACCGCCTCGCTCATGCCCAAGCCGGTGTCGGCCACCGCGAGTTCCACACCTGCACCGCTCCAGGGCAGCACTTCGGCGACCGGTGCCGCATCGCAGCGCCGTGCCGTGAAAGTCAGCGTGCCGCCTTCGGGCATGGCGTCGCGCGCATTGATCGCGATGTTCAGCAGCGCAGACTCGAGCTGCGCAGGGTCGGCCAGGCACGGCGGGCAGTCAGCGTCGATCTGGACCGCAATGCGGATGCGCGCATCCAGCGTGCGCCGCAGCAGGTCCGCCAGCGGCGGCAGCAGGCGCGTGGGTTCGATCGCCCTGGGCTGGAGCAACTGGCGCCGCGAGAATGCCAGCAGCTTGGCCGTCAGATCGCCGCCGCGCCGCGTCGCCCGCATCGCGGCGTCGATCATCGCGCGCACGTCGTCGTTGGTCTCCAGCGCGGGCAGGTCGCCCAGCACCTGCAGATTGCCTTGGATGACGGTCAGCAGATTGTTGAAATCGTGCGCGATGCCACCGGTGAGCTGGCCCACCGCCTCGATGCGTTGCGAGTGGCGCAGGGCCTCCTCGCTGGCGGCACGCTGCAGCACGGTCGCGAGCAGGCTGACAAGCGACTCGACGAAACGCATCGCGTCGGCGCCGAAACGATGGCCATCGCTCGCCCGCAGGACGAGCGCGCCGGCGATGCGACCGCGATCGGCCATCGGCACGCCCAATGCACTGGATCCCGCCGTGGCCAGCGGCGGATTGCCGGTGACGACCGCGGCACCCTGTGCCGCCAGCCAGCCGGGCGCCGACGTGGCATCGTTGGGCACGCGCTCGCCCACGCCGGTGCTGAGGGCCGGGCCGCTGCAACCTGCGACGCGGAACTGGCGACCGTCATGATCGAGCACGTACAGGATCGCCTCGTCGACGTCCAGCGCCACGGCGATCGCCGCCGGCGCATCGCGAAGCACACGCTCGGGGTCGCTCGCGTTGACCGCAAGGCGCCCGAGCTGGGCGATGCATTCGGCGTGGCGCGCCCGCTCCAGCGCCTGGCGCACGCGTGGATAGGCGCCGATGTCACGCATCGACGCAAGCACATAAGGCAGCCCCTGCGGCTGCAGCGGCGACAGCGAGATCTCCACCAGCAGCTCGCTGCCGTCGCGACGGCGTGCCACGAGATCGAGCTGCGTGCCCATCGGCCGCGTACGCGGATCGCGCCCGAAGCTGGCGCGGTACTGGGCGTGGCGCGGCCGGACCGTGTCGGGCACCAGTGCATCGACCGACAAGCCGATCAGCTCCGACGGCGGGTAGCCGAGCATCTGGCTGGCCAGCGCATTGGCCATCGCGATGCGGCCCTCGGCATCGACCAGCAGCACCGCATCGGGATAGGCCTCGAACAGGCTGCCCAGGATGGCTTGGCGCTCGCCGTGCGGGATCACCTTCATCGACCCGACCCGACGCGCGTCATCGTGGCTCGACGCCGACGGCCAGCAGGTAGCCCGCGCCGCGCACCGACTTGATCAGCGAGGGGTTCTCCGGGTCGGCCTCGAGCTTGCGACGGATGCGGCCCACCTGGACGTCGATCGTGCGGTCGAACGGCCCGGCCTCGCGGCCGCGTGTGGCGTCGAGCAGGAAATCGCGCGACAAGACACGGCCGGCGTGGCGGCAGAAGGTGACCAGCAGGTCGAACTCGCCAGCGGTCAGGGTGATCTCGCCGCGCTGCGCGTGTGACAGCGTTCGCGCCGCGACGTCGATCTCGAAGTCGGCGAAGCCCCATCGCTCGCGCCCTGTGACCACGGAAGCCACCGCGCCGTTGCCGGCCGGGCCGGCCGTGGCCGCGGCTCCGCCTTCCATGCGGCGCAGCACCGCCTTGACGCGAGCCAGCAGCTCACGCAGGTCGAACGGCTTGGTCACGTAGTCGTCGGCGCCGACCTCCAGACCCACCACCTTGTCGACCGCGTCGCCGCGTCCGCTGACGATGACCAGGCCGCAACGGTGATGCTCGCGCAACTGGCGTGCGATCGCGAACCCGTCTTCATCGGGCAGCCCCAAGTCGAGCAGCACCAGCGCCGGCGGATCGTGCTGCATCAGCGCCAGCAGATCGGCGCCCCGGTGCAATTGCGTCACGCGAAACCCCACCGCACCGAGGTAGCGTGCGATCAGTTGCGTGATGTCGATCTCGTCGTCGAGGACGGCCAAATGGGTCGCGGACACGACCCAATTGTGCACGCCCGCCATGCCGTCGCCGCAGAGCGCGACTGATGCCCTTGTCAGTCGGCGCTCACCCAGCCAGCACCGCGGATGCAGCGCCGCCGTGCCATGGGTGATCCCGCCTGCTCGCCCATCTCGAAACGCTCGCCAGGCATGAATCGGCGTGCCGGCACCGCGGGGTTCATGCTCATTGCCTTGAGGCCTCGGCGGCGGCGTGCACCGAGGATGGCCGTCAGGCCACGCAGGTCCGGTTCTTCCCCGTGCGCTTGGCCTCGTACAACGCCAGATCGGCACGCTCGACCGCGCTGTCCAGGTCTTCGCCGGGACGCCAGAGCGTGACGCCGCCCGAGAAGGTCACGAACACCTCGCGACCCTCGTGCAGGAACAGGCTCATCGACAGGGCGCGCTGCACGCGCCCCAATGCCTCACGCGCCTCCTCGACCTGTGTGGCCGGCAGGAGCATCACGAATTCCTCGCCGCCGAAACGCGCCACATGGTCGACCGGCCGCAGGGTCTTCTGGACCTGCGCCGCGAGCGCCTTGAGCGCCTCGTCGCCGGCCGCGTGGCCCAGCGAATCGTTGAGCTTCTTGAAGTTGTCGATGTCGATCAGCGCGACGGCGAGCGGATTGCCGTCACGCTCGTGGCGTGCCGCCTCGACCTCGAACGCCTGGGCCAGGCCGCGCCGATTGGCGATCTGGGTCAACGCATCGGTCGACGCCTCGTCGGACAGGCGGCGCAGCTCGGACTCCAGCTCGCGCACGCGCTCGTTCAGCGCCTCGGCCTGCTCGCGACCGGCGGCCAGGCGCGACCCCGCGTCGGCCACCTCGGTCTGCACGGTGCGGCTGGCCGACACGATGTCGTGCACCAGCGACGAGAGCTTCTCGCGCGTGTCGGCCGACTCGATGCCATCGACACACTGAGACAACTGCTCGCTGAACCGGCCGGTGTGCGTGCCCAGGGACTTGAGTTCCTCGCTGAGACTGTCCACCAGGGCACGCAGCGCATCGCGTGCACGATCGCGTTCGCCGCGCAGGCGCTGCTGCTGGCGCCGCGTCTGCGACAGCAACTCGGCCGCTGAACGCACGCCACGCAGGCTCAGCGCGCCGCCGCCATCGCCCAGGCGCAAGCGCATTGCATCGGCCTGGCCGCGCGCCCAGCTCTCGTCCTCGGCCAGTTCGGTCAGGCCCTCGGTCATCGCCCGCACCAGCCGCGTCATCTCGTTGACCAGCAGGTGGCGCTGCGTGAACACGCGCCCCACTTCCTTGCAGCTGTCGTGCACCTGCCGCAGCAACGCGTCGTCGATCTCGCCGCCCTGCCAGCGCTTGGCGTGCGACTCTAGCGCGCGCGCCAGCTCGGCACTGCGCTCGTCATCGGTCGGCAGGCCGGCACTGACCGTCGTCTGCAGGCGCGACGCGAGCTCGGTCCATCCGCTGGACGCGGGTGTCTCCGGTGCGGCCGGCACGAAGCCGCTCGCCAGCGCCTCAACTTGCGAGTCCTGGTCGTCCTGCTGCCAGCTCGCGGACAGCTGCGTGAGCCGTTCCTGCAGGCGCTGCAGCGTGGCTCCGCGACTGCCGGCGAGCACCCGCTGCAGGCTGTCCTTCTTGCGTGCCAGGGTCCAGTGGCGGCCGCGCTGGTCCAGGCCGTGCATCAACTGCTCGATCAACTGCGTCCATCCGGACGCGTCGACAGGGACCGCACCTTCGCTGACCGGGCCCCCCGCCTCGATCCACGCGCGCGTGTAGTTCTCTGGCGTCGGGTCCACGCGAGACTGCACCAGGCGGTGCAAGGTCGCCTTGGCGATCTGCGCGGTATTGACCTTCATGCCGTGGTGACCCCCTACGCGCGCTCGAGCCGCGGCAAACTGCCGTCGGCCTCGCCCACTGCGCCGATCCAGGGCGCCTTGCGCGGCAGCACGGTCTGATGCAACCAGCTCTCGAGGTCGTCCGGCGGAAGCGGTCTGGAGAACAGGAAACCCTGCATCACGACGCAGCCCAGGCGGTGCAGCACCTCCATCTGGCGCAGGCTCTCGACCCCTTCGGCGATCACACGCAGACCCAACGAGCGCGCCAGCGCGATGATCGCGCTGACCACCGCCGAGCTCTGCGGCGTGATGCCCAGGTCGCGCACGAAGCTGCGGTCGATCTTCAGTTCCGAGATCGGCAGCGTCGTCAGGTAGGCCAGCGACGAGTAGCCCGTGCCGAAGTCGTCGATCGAAATCTCCACGCCGATCTCGTTCAAGCGATGCAAGGACAGCGACACGTTGTGCAGGTCCTTCATCAGGTTGTTCTCGGTGATCTCGAGCTGGATCGCCTTGTGCGGCACGCCGTAGGCCGAGACCGACTGGTGGATGTTCTCGACCAGGTCGCTGCGCTCGAACAGGCGCGAGGGCAGGTTCACTGCGATCGAATCCGAAAAACCGAAACTCTGCTGCCAGACGCGGGCCTGGCGCGCGGCCTCCCTGACTGCCCACTCCGACAGCGGCACGATCAGGCCGGTCTCTTCGGCCAGCGGGATGAAGTCGCCCGGCGGCACCAGCACGTTGCCGCGCTGCCAGCGCATCAGCGCCTCGACGCCGACCATCTTGGCGGTGCGCACATCGATCTTGGGCTGGTAGTGCAGCACCAGCTCATCGCGCTCGATCGCCTTGTGCAAGTGGCTTTCGAGCTCGATCTTTTCGCGCCCGCGGCCACCCAGGTGCGCACTGTAGGCGGCGGCAACGTTGCGACCAGCCGACTTTGCAGCGTACATCGCGACGTCGGAGTTGCGCATCAGGTCGACCAGGTTCAGGCCGTCGCGCGGGAACATCGCGATGCCCACGCTCGCGGTGCAGAAGCACTCCTGGCCCGCGACGAAGATCGGCTCGCGCAACGACTCCAGGATACGGTTGGCCACGCGCTGCGCATCGGCCTCGTCGCTGACCTCGGGCAGCAGGGCCACGAACTCGTCGCCGCCAAGCCGGCCCACCGCTTCGAGCGTGCGATGCGAGCGCGAGCCGGCGGCTTCGAGCGCGCCATCCATCACCTGCTCGCTGTGGCGCACGCACGCCCGCAGACGGCGCGCGACTTCCATCAGCAACTCGTCGCCTGCCGCATGGCCCAGCGTGTCGTTGATGTTCTTGAAGCGGTCGAGGTCGATCAGCAGCAGCGCAGCATTGTGGTTCAGGCGCCTGGCCTGCTCGAGCGCGCGTTCGGTGCGCCAGATCAGCTGGCGTCGGTTGGGCAGGCCGGTCAGGGCGTCGAAGTTCGCAAGGTGGCGGATGCGGTCCTCGGCCACGCGGCGGTCGGTCACGTCCTGGAACACGCCGGTGTATCCCACGCCATGGCCATGCTCGAACTCGGCTTCGGCCTCGACGTGGATGATCCGCTGGCGGCCGTCGAACAACACGACCGAGACATCGGTGGCAAGCACCGCGTTGTGGGCGACGACCTCGCCGAGCATTCGCATCAGGCCCCGGCGCTGCGGCCGGCCCACCATGCGCAGCAGCGCGCGCAGATCGACCTTGTCGGCCGGGCTGCGGCCCAGTACGCGCAGCGCCTCGGCCGACAGCCATAGATGGCCCACGCCGTCGCCGCGCCGCCAGTCGAAACTGCCCATGCGCGCCAGGTCCTGCGCGCGCGCGAGCTTGAACTTGCTGCGCTCGAGCTCGACCCGCGTGCGCGAGGCGCGCAGCATGTAGCGCAGGCGGCCGGCAAGCAGGCTCCACTGCGTGCTCTTGACGAAGAAGTCGGTGGCGCCGGCCCTGTAGGCGCGGTCGATCGACGCATCGTCGTCGAGGCCGGTCAGCATCAGCACCGGCATCTGCGCGTAGCCTGCGCGATGACGCAAGAGGTGGCAGGTCTCGAAGCCGTCGATGCCGGGCATCATCGCGTCCAGCACGATCAGGTCCGGCGCAATCTCGTCGACGCGCTCAAGCGCAGACTCGCCGCCTGTGGCCTCGATCACCTCGAACCCGCGCTCGCGCAACGCGGTCGCGGTCAGCATCAGGTTGACGTCGTCGTCGTCGACGAGCAGGACGCGCGGCGGCGCCTCGGCGGACTGCGCGTCGTCGGATGACATGGCGTCGTTCATGAAGGGCGTTGCGATCCTGCGGGTCCGGGGCGCAGCGCGGAGAGCACACGAGCGCCTTCGCGCCACATTTCGTCGAGCTGCGCCTCCAGGCCGTCGGTCTGCTGCTCCCGCACCTTGCGCTCGATATCGGCGCACAGGCTCGACAACTGAAGCGCGCCCACGCTGGCCGAGGACGACTTCAGCGTATGCGCCACGTGGCGCAGTGCATTCGTGTCGCCCGCCGTCCGTGCGGCGGCCAGCTGGTCGAGAAGTTTGACCAGCGATTGCGTGTAGGTGGCAAGTACGCGCGCCACCAGACCGCCCTGCCCCTTGGGGTCGAGTTCGGCCAGGCGGGCCAGGGCGCCGCTGTCGAGGACCGCGCCCCAGGCCGGGGCGGCGCCGCCCGGCCTGCCGCCATCCTCGGCGAGCGGGCAAAAAGTCGGAGAACGGCAGGTCATCGGCATGAGCGTCGGTCGGTCTCTAACCTGGCGGCAAGCGCTCCATCAAAGTGATACCGCACCACGGCGCGGAGATTGGCCTGAACTGTAACGCGCGGATGCACATGCCGATGGGGACGCACAAGGGCCAATTTCCCTCGCAGCGTGGCATGGACCACGATTGGCACGAAACCGTCGAGTCCAACCCGGATCCGCCGGTGCACCAAAGCGGCCTGCGACTACTGGATCTGGGTGGCGGCCGCCAGCGCACGCAGCACGGCGCGGTTGATCTCGCCCTCGCCGAGCAGCACGCGCTCGGCGCACTCGCGGATGTCGAAGATCGATTCGTTCTCGACCGCTCGAACGATCTCGAGAAAGGGCTGGTAGGGACCGTCGTTGTCGACCAGCGCCTGGCGCACGCTCTCGGCGACCGGCACCGACTTCAGCAGTTCATCGAACGACTGCGCCATCATCCGGTCGAGCAGCGAGAAGACGCCGCAGATGAAGGCCTCGTTACGCATCTGCTCGTCGTTGCCGCCGGCGCTGGCACGCGCCAGCTCTTCCATCAGGAGGCCGCGGCGCAGTGCGGAAAACATCACGGGCTTCATGTCCCGTTCCTTGCTGGCTGATGCCAGCAACAGGGCCAGCCAGCGCTTCAGGCGCTGGTAGCCCAGCAGCATCAGGGCATGGCGGAAAGATGCGACCTCGACGCGCAGGCCGAAGGCCGCCGAGTTGATGTAGCGCAGCAGCTTGAAGGCGAGCGTCGGATCGATCTTGAGCACGTCTTCCAGACGGTCGATGGGATCTTCCTTGTCGATGCGTCGCATGAGCTCGACGATCGCACCCAGGTCGGGCTGTCGCTGGGCCCCCTTGGACTTGATGACGTCATCGATCGGCCAACCGAGCACGGCGACCGCACCACGCTGGAAGCTCGCCTCCATCTCGGCGAGAGTGCGAACGCCCGCCTGCATGTGGGTGATCTGGCGGGTCACGCCCGGCGGGGCCGGCGCATCGCTGCGACGCTCGTCGTCGACGTCGATGATCGAATGCTTGAAGCAGGGCAGCACCTCGCGCGGCAGTTCGGTGCGCGGGCGGCCCTTGAGCAGGAGCGTGTTGCCTCGAGCGTACAGCCCTGCGATCGCCTCGCTGTGGCCGATGTCGGCCGCGATGAAGGCCGGCACCTCGACCATGATGTTGGCGTTGGGCTTGGCCAGCATCAGGTCGTGCAGCAGCGTCTCGCTCAGCACGTTCAGCGAGACCTTGCCGGAACCGTCGGGCCAGACCTCGCCGACCGCAGCGAGCAGGGCTGCGGCGTCGATCGCGACGTCCGGCCTGGAGGGAAACACGGTCAGGCGCGTGGCCACGACGACCCGCTCGCGGTCGATCATCGGCGAGTAGCCGAGTACGACCTGGCCGAGGATCGGCTGGTCTTGCAGGGGTGCCGTGGCGCGCAGCATGGCCTCAGAGGTTGATGTACTGGAACAGGGACAGGCGCTGGACCGTGGAGTAGGCCTTCAGCGCGGCTTCGTAACCGGTCTGCTGATTCTGGAACGAGGAGATGGCCGCGACCATGTCCAAATCCTCGGCTTTGGACTTTTCGTCCTGTGCGGCGAGTTTCTGGGCCCCGATGCGGCCTTCGACCATGTCAATGCGGTTGAGCGTTTCACCGACGCGGGCACGCAGCGACTGCAGGGCCCCCATCGAGCTGTCGATGCCCACCAGCGCCTGCTGCACCCCCTGCGCGATCGCCGCATGGCTGCGCTGCGGCGTGCGC
>JAOUIM010000044.1 GCA_029884035.1 Aquincola sp.
GTCGCCGGGGTCCTTCTTCTCGTCGGCCGCGGTGACCGACAACGAGGTGAGCAGCATGGCGGCAAACGTGATGGCGGTCAGGCGCATCGTCTTCATTGGGGGCTCCTTGTGATGTCGCGCACGATCCTCGTGGTCGGTCGACGCGCCGTCCTTAAACTGAATCAAGTCGCTGTAAAGCAGGCCTGCAAACCGAAACAACCCAATCTGGATCAAGGTGCGTTGGTGGTACGCGCCAGATGCTCGCGGCCATGATCAAGACCGTTGTTGCATGCGCGGCTGCACTGTCGTGCGGCGCCACCTGGGCCCAGCCGGCAGCCGAACCGTCGGCGGCCCAGACCATCATCGTCACGGCAACACGCCATGGCATCTTGTCGACCGACGCACCGGCCGCATTGAGCGTGGTCACCCGGCGTGACATCGAGGCGCGCGGCGCCGACAACGTGTTCGAGGCGATCCGCGGCGAAACCGGGCTGTCGCTGCAGGGTCGCGCAGTCGGCGGCCGCAAAGTGCTCGCCGTGCGTGGCATGGACAGTCGACAGGCGTTGTTCCTCGTCGACGGCCGCCGCATCGGCGCCAGTGACGGAGTGATCGGGGCCTCGGACTTCCAGTACGACTGGATCGCCGTCGAGGACATCGAGCGCATCGAGATCGTGCGCGGGCCGATGTCGGTGCTCTACGGCTCGGAGGCGATGGGGGGCGTGGTCAACGTGATCACGCGCCAGCCCGGCGATCGGTGGCACTTCGGCAGCACCGCCGAGGGCTCGGACGCCGATGGCGGGCGCGGCGGGGGTGGTTGGCGCGTGGCAGCGCGCGCCGACGGCCCGCTGGCTCCGGACCTGTCCCTTCGCTCTGGCATCGCGGCATCGCAGGTCGATGCGGTTGCGTCGCTGGTCGATCCGCTGATCTCGGAACTCGAGGCGCGCCACAAGCGCGACGCGTGGCTGGGCCTGGGGTGGCGCCCCGCAGCGGGACAGCGCATCGACGTCGAGCATCGCCAGGGCGACGAGCAGCGTGAAGCCAACGCCCGCGAGCGCGGCGGGCGGCGGCGCTACCACGTCACCACCAACGACATCGATCGGTCCATGACCGCGCTGGGGTGGGACGCGCGATGGGGTGTGACGGGCGAGCGCGGTCCGCTCGAGACGCAGGTACGCGCCTATCGGTCGACGATCGACGTCGAGAACCGGCGCACGCAAGGCGTGACCGTCAACGTACCGCAGCGCGTCGAGGAGCAGGTGTTGGAGGCACAGGCGTACCGGACCTTCGCGGCGCACGCACTCACGGCCGGGACGGAGGCACGCAACGAGTCGTTGGACGATCCAGGGCTGCCCGGCGGGCGTTCGCTGCTTCGGCACCGTTCGCTCTTCGCGCAGGACGAATGGCGCATGCAGGAGGCGCTGGCATTGACGCTGGGTCTGCGCCGCGACACCCATGAGCAGTACGGGAACGAGTGGAGCCCGCGCGCCTATGCGGTCTGGCGACTCGGCGATGGATGGACGGTGAAGGGCGGCTACAGCCATGGCTTCAAGGTCCCCAACCTGAAGCAGGTGGTGCCCGGCGCGCGACCCGAAGGCCCGAACACGTTTCTCGGCAACCCCGACCTGAAACCCGAACGAAGCGATGCGCTGGAATTCGGTGTGGGCCTGGAGGCCGGGCAGATGCAGGCCCAGGCGATGGTGTTCGACCAGCGCGTCGAAGACCTGATCGAAGTGCGCCTGGTCACGCCGGGCGCCGTGCCGGGGATCGGCACCTACACCTATGAGAACACGGCGAAGGCGAGGTTGCGCGGCTTCGAGGGATCGCTGGTGCACCCGCTGGGCGGTGGGATCAGCGCCGCGCTGAACTACACCTACCTCGATGCCAAGACCGGCAGCGGTCAGCGTCTCGAACGGCGTCCACGACACAGCGCCACCGTCCGCGTCGACTGGCGTGGCGGCGTCTGGCGCAGCGGCATGTACGTCGAGCATGCAGGTGACCAGTTGCTGCCGTCGACCACGGTGGGCGCACCCGCGCAGCGGGTGCCTGACTTGACCCTGCTGGGGGCGCACGTGACCTGCGAACTGGAATCCGGCCTCGAAGCATCGTTGGGCGTCCAGAACCTCACCAACGTGATCCTCGGCGAGAAGTCGCCGCTGTTCACCCACGCGGAAGCGCCACGCACCTGGCGCCTCACGCTCCGCGGCCGCTGGTGAGTGCGTGTGCTGCGGGTGAAAGGCATGCCTTGATGTCGCGCAAGGCAGCGGGCAGGGGTGCTGGCTACCCTGCGCTGTTTTCAGCGATGCCGGCCTGAGCGCATGAGCGACCCGAACCTCATCGACACCGATCTCGAGCATCTGTGGCTCGCAAGTGGCCTCAAGTCGCTGCATCTGGCCGGGCGCAACGTGCTGCCGGTCGTGCAGGGCGGCATGGGCGTAGGCATCTCGGCGCACCGGCTGGCCGGGAGCGTCGCCGCGCAGGGTGCGGTGGGCACGATCTCTGCTATCGATCTGCGTCGGCACCATTCCGATCTGATGGCGCGCACCGCCGCACAGGGCACCGGACCGCAAGCCAGGGCAGTGATCGACGCCGCGAACCTCGAGGCCCTGCAGCGCGAGATCGCCGCCGCGCGCGCGCTGACCGACGGCCGCGGCCTGCTGGCGGTCAACGTGATGCGGGCAGTCAGCCAGTACGCCGATCTGGTGCGCACGTCGCTCGAGGCCGGCATCGACGCCGTTGTGGTCGGGGCCGGATTGCCGCTCGACCTGCCCGATCTGGCGCGCGAGCATCCCCGGGCCGCACTGGTCCCCATCCTGTCCGACGCGCGGGGCATCGCGCTGGTGGTCAAGAAATGGGAGCGTAAAAGGCGCATTCCCGACGCGATCGTGATCGAGCATCCGCGCTGGGCCGGTGGTCACCTCGGTGCCGCGAAGATCGAAGATCTGGCTGATGCGCGATTCGACTTCGAGCACGTGATTCCAGAGGCCAACGCATTCCTGCGCAGCGCCGGCATCGAGCGCGACGTGCCCTTGATCGCGGCTGGCGGCATCCGTCGCTTCGAGGACATCGCGCGCGTGCAGGCGCTCGGCGCCGCCGCGGTGCAGCTCGGCACCCCCTTCGTGGCCACCGAGGAGTGCGACGCGCACCCGAACTTCAAGCAGGTGCTGGCCGGCGCGCGCGACGAGGACATGGTCGAGTTCACCAGCGTGGCCGGGTTGCCCGCACGCGCGGTGATGACGCGCTGGCTGCGCAACTACCTGGCCGCCGCACCGCGCCTGCAGCAGACCGTACACAAGAAATCGCGCTGCACGCTGTCGTTCGACTGCCTGGCTCAGTGCGGGCTGCGCGACGGCCTGCCGGGCTGGGGCCAGTTCTGCATCGATCAGCGATTGGCTTCCGCCCTGCGCGGCGAAGTCGACAAGGGCCTGTTCTTCCGCGGCGCCGGAGCGCTGCCGTTCGGCGAGAAGATCGCCACGGTGCGCGCGCTGATCGATCGCCTGCTGACGCCAGGGGTCGCGCTCGGCGCGGCCTGAGCCTGTCGCGCTGCGATGTCGGCGCTGGCCGCCTGGTACCTGCAACTCAAGCAGGCGCACGTGTTGTTCGTGGCCTTGAGCGGTGCCCTGTTCGTCGTGCGTGGCCTGGGCGCCGTGGCAGGCGCGCGTTGGCCGCTGCGCCCGGGACTGCGCATCGCGAGCGTGGTGATCGACACCCTGCTGTTCACCCTGGGCGCAACGCTCTGGTTCTTGTTGCAATTGAGCCCCTTGCGCGATCAATGGCTTGGCGCGAAGCTGCTGCTGCTGGTCGTGTACGTGGTGCTGGGCACCTTCGCGCTCAAGCGCGCGCGCAGCGCCCCCACGCGAGCCATCTTCCTGACCGCTGCGGCAGCGGTGTTTGCCACAATGATCGGGATCGCGATCGCTCACCATCCTGCGGGCTTCTGGCGTACGGCGGCCTGAGACCCACGACCCTTCGACTCCGACAACGACGATGCACAAGACAACGACCCATGGCAAGCGACGGGGCGCCAGCGCCGGCGCGGAACTTCCGCCGCAGGCGATCAGCGCCGAGGTGCTGCTGGAGAAATACGCCAAGGGCGCAGAGCAGACGATCGACGACGTGCTGCGCCGGGTGGCGCACGCGCTGGCGCAGGCCGAATCCGAGGACCAGCGCGAGCACTGGGCCGAGCGTTTCCTGCAGGCGCTGCACGGCGGTTTCATTCCGGCCGGCCGCATCCAGTCGGCTGCCGGCACCGGGCTCGCGGCCACCCTGATCAACTGCTTCGTCGAACCGGTGGGCGATTCGATCCGCCACGACGACGACGGCCATCCCGGCATCTACACCGCGCTGGCCGAAGCGGCCGAGACGATGCGTCGCGGCGGCGGTGTGGGCTACGACTTCTCGCGCATCCGTCCGCAGGGTGCATGGGTCGCTGCCACGCAGAGCAGCGCGTCGGGGCCGATCAGCTACATGCGCGTGTTCGACCGCTCGTGCGAGACGGTCGAGTCGGCCGGTTCGCGCCGCGGCGCACAGATGGGTGTGCTGCGCTGCGACCACCCGGACATCGAGGCGTTCATCCACGCCAAGGACCAAGGTGACCTGGCCAATTTCAACATCTCGGTGGGCGTGACCGACGCCTTCATGCAGGCGGTGCGCGACGGGGCCGACATCGAGCTCGTACATCGCGCCGAGCCGGGGCCGGCGCTCAAGGCTGCCGGCGCATGGCAGCGCGACGACGGCCAATGGGTCTACCGCGTGCTGCCCGCGCGCGCGCTGTGGGACCAGGTCATGCGCTCGACCTACGATCACGCCGAGCCCGGGGTGCTGTTTCTCGACGCGATCAATCGAGACAACAATCTCGCGTACTGCGAGTCGATCACGGCGACCAACCCCTGTGCGGAGCAACCCCTGCCGTCCTATGGCTGCTGCTGCCTCGGCTCGATCGATCTCACGCGCTTCGTACAGCACCCGTTCGAGCCCCATGCGGCGTTCGACGAGGCGAGCTTCGCCGCGCTGGCCAAGGTGGCGGTGCGCATGCTCGACAACGTGCTGGACGTGTCGTTGTGGCCGCTGCCGCAGCAGCACGCGGAGGCGATGGCCAAGCGGCGCATCGGCCTGGGATTCACCGGCCTGGGCGATGCCCTGGTGATGCTGGGACTGCGCTACGACACCGAGCCCGCGCGCGCAATGGCCGGCCACATCGCCGAGGTGATGCGCGACGCGGCCTACGAGGCCTCGGTCGACCTCGCGGCCGAGCGCGGTGCCTTCGCGCTGTTCAACGCCGACCTTTACCTCGCCGGCGGGCGCTTCGCCTCGCGACTTCCGGCGGCATTGAAGGAGCGCATCCGCCAGCGCGGCATCCGCAACTCGCACCTGCTGTCGATCGCGCCCACCGGCACGATCAGTCTCGCATTCGCCGACAACGCGAGCAACGGCATCGAGCCGCCCTTCTCGTGGACCTACACGCGCAAGAAGCGCGACCCCGACGGTCGCCTGGTCGAACACGCCGTCGAGGACCATGCCTGGCGCCTGTACCGGCATCTCAAGGGCACGGACGCGCCGCTCACCGACGCCTTCGTCACCGCACTCGAGATGAGCGCGCAGGCACACGCGCAGATGGTGGCTGCGGTCGCACCATTCATCGACACCTCGATCAGCAAGACCGTCAACGTGCCGGCCGACTACCCGTACGCCGACTTCGAGCAGTTGTATCAACAGGCCTGGTCGCTCGGTCTCAAGGGGCTAGCCACCTACCGGCCCAACGCGGTGATCGGCAGCGTGTTGTCGACGCAGCCCGCGCCACTGACCGTGATGCCGGGCGACGCCAACCGGCGCCTCGCGCTCGACGCACCGCGCGAGCCGGTGCTGGCCTCGCTGCGCTGGCCCGGCCGGCCGGAGTTGCCGGGCGGCAACGCGGCGTGGACCTATCTCATCCAGCATCCCTATGGCGACTTTGCTCTGTTCGTCGGCGAATGGCCGCGCGACGAGGCGAGCAAGCCCCAGCCGTTCGAGGTCTGGGTCAACGGCGCCGAACAGCCACGCGGCCTGGGCGCGCTGGCCAAGACGATGTCGATGGACCTGCGCGCCGACGACGCGGCCTGGTTGCAGCTCAAGCTCGACGCGCTGGCCACGGTGGCCGAGGAACGGCCATTCGAGATGCCATTCCCGCCACACGGCCAGCCGCGGCCGTTCCCGGGCGTCGTCGCCGCGACCGCCGCGGTGCTGCGCTGGCGCTGCGAACAACTCGGCGTGCTGCCGCCGTCGCCCGGCGCGCCCACGCCGGTGATGGATGCGCTCTTCTCGCGCGACGAGCCGCACACCGACACGTCGGGCACGCTGGCCTGGGCGGTGGACGTGGACAACCCGGCCAGCGGTGAGCACTTCACCGTGACGCTCAAGGAGGTCACGCTGCCTGGGCCCGACGGCGTGGCCGTCACGCGGCCCTGTGCATTGGCGCTGTCGGGCAACTATCCGCGTGCGCTCGACGGGCTGGCCCGACTGCTGTCGCTGGACATGCGGGTGATCGACCCGGCATGGATCGGCATGAAGTTGCGCAAGCTGCTCAACTATGCCGAACCGCTGGGCCACTTCATGGCCTTCGTGCCCGGTCTGCCCCCCGGCCAGCGCCGCCAGCAGACCTGGCCGTCGACCGTGGCCTACCTTGCGCGGCTGGTGATCCACCGCTACGCGATGCTCGGCGTGCTCGACCAGGAGGGTTTTCCGGTGCGCGAGATGGGCGTGCTCGCGGTCCCGCGTTCGAGCGCGGGTGCGCGTGCCGCGCCCTTGCCACAGCCCGGCCGTCCATGCCCGGAATGCGGCAATCCGACGATGATCCACAAGGACGGGTGCGACTTCTGCACCGCGTGCGGCTACGTGGGCCAGTGCGGCTGAGGCCGGTGCCACCGATGCCCGGGGGGATCACCGCGGTCGGCCTGTACGCGAGTCCGTCGGCGGGTTTCGATACGCCGTTCGAGATGCTCGAGGCTTGCCACGAGCGAGTGCACCGAATGCTCGCGCTGTTGGATCGCCTGTCTGAGCATCTGGCAAGGCAGGGCTTGGACACCGCGGCGCACCAGGCCGCGCAGGACGTCATGCGCTATTTCGACAACGCCGGTCCGGCCCATCACGAGGACGAGGAGCGCCACGTGCTGCCGCGCCTGCGCGCCGCGGGGCGGCATGATCTGGCTGACCGCCTGCACGGCGACCACGAACAGATGGCCGTTGCGTGGCAACGCGTGCGCGCCGACCTGCTGGCGCTGGCCGAAGGTGACTGGGATGCCGCTGCACAGCCCGAGGCCGACCGGCGCTGGCGGGCGTTTGCGGCGCTGTATCAGGCGCACATTCGCGTTGAAGAGGACGAAGCCTATCCGGCTGCGCGCACCGGGCTCGAGTCTTTGGCCGAGCAGGCAATGGGCCGGGAGATGGCCGCGCGCCGGGGCGTTACGGTGTCCTGACAGGCTGCGCGTGCGACCCGGCAACCCGATCGGCGGGACGCGCGCGAGGGGCTCGGACCGTGCCGTTCAGGTCAAGTCACCGAGCTGCGTATCGTTGATCACGTCGACCATGCCGCTGTCTTCGAACAGGCGTAGCGGATTGCGCCCGCTGCGTTCACGGTAGGACTTGCGCGCGAAAAGCTTGGCTTGGGCCTGATCGGGCAGGTCGGTGATGTTGATGACGTTGCGTTCGATCAGGGTGTCGATCACGTCCTCGATCACGCGAACGAAATCCGCGTCCAGGCGACCGAAATCGCTGCTGGCGCCGCCCATGAAGGCCTGCACTTCAGGGTGGTCAGCAGGCAAGGACTCGGCGCCCGCATGTGGCGCGTCGCGGTGCAGCGATTCGACCGCCCCCAAGGCGTTGCGCAGTACGTAGGGCATGGTAGGCGTGTTATCGGCCCTGCGGCCGAAAACTTCAACCCCGTCGGCGGACTCGGTGGCCGGCCCGGAGCCGGCCCAAGTGCGGCGGTGGGGCAGCGATCAACGCAGCCCGGCGATGTAGTCGGACACGGCCTTGATCTCGCGGTCGGTCAGCTTGGCGGCAATGGCGCTCATTTGAGCGCTGTTGGCGCGCGCGCCGCCGCGGAACGCCACCATCTGCGCCTCGAGGTAGTCGCCATGCTGGCCCGCCAGACGGGGGTACTGGGCCGGAATGCCGGCGCCGTTCGGGCTGTGGCAGCCTGCACAGGCCGGGACCATCCTGTCGTTGATGCCACCGCGATAGATACGCTCGCCCAGGGAAACCAGGTCCTTGTCCTTCGCGAAGCCGGGCTTCGCAGTCTTGCCGGCGTAAAACGCAGCCACGTTGCGCATGTCGTCGTCGGACAGGGTGCTGGCGAAACCCTTCATCACCGGGTTGTTGCGCTTGCCGGCCTTGAACTCCTGCAATTGCTTGACCAGGTACTCGGGGTGCTGGCCCGCCAGGATCGGGTTGGCCGGGACGCCACGGGAGCCATCGGCAGTGTGACAGGCGCCGCAGATCTGGGCCGAGATGGCTTGGCCCTTCGCAGGGTCGGCTTTGGCGGCGGGCGCCGCCGTGTTGGCTTGTGCGGGGAGGACCAGCAGGGCAGCCAGGGGCAGCGCGCCGAGCAGCAGGAGTCGTGCCTTCATGGGTCGCATGCGTCTTCTAGGTGTGTGGATGTGGGCGCGGTGCCGGGACGCACAGGGCGCAAAACCCGCAAATTTTACAATGACCCATGAATGCTTCCCACACCCAGGCGCCGGAGGTCCGCGCGGCGTTGGCGTGGGCTCATGGCGCACGCTTCGTCACCACGGCGAGCCGGCTCGATCAGCTCCCGGTGCATGAACGCCCCGAGATCGCCTTCGTCGGCCGCAGCAACGCGGGCAAATCGACGGCGATCAACACCCTGGCGCAGCGCAAGCGCCTCGCGTTTGCGTCGAAGACGCCGGGGCGCACGCAGCACATCAACATTTTCGCGCTGGGACCTGCCGACGCGCCAGATGCCATGTTCGCCGACCTGCCAGGCTACGGCTACGCGGCGGTCGAGCGCGAGGCAAAGCAGCGATGGCAGCAGGTGATGGCCGATTACCTGGCGCAGCGCCGCGAGCTCGCGGGCGTGGTGCTGCTGGCCGATGCGCGATGGGGCCTGACCGAGCTCGACCTGCGGCTGCTGGACTGGATCGCCCCACGCGTGCGCAGCGGCGCGGTCAGGCTGCTGGTGCTGCTGACCAAGGCGGACAAGCTCTCCAGGAAAGAGCTGCATGCCGCGCTGGAAACGGCGACGCTGGCGCTGGCGCCATATGCGAGCGACGAGGCCGACGTCGGCGTCGCGCCGTTCTCGGCGCTCAAGAGGACGGGGATCGATGACGTTGCGCTGACCCTGCACGCCTGGGCGCGGGCATGAACATCGAGCAGGTCGATCGCGTGCTGCCCCACGGCATCGTGCTTTCCTGCCGCGAGGGTGGCACTGCCGGTGCCTCGCGCGTGATGTTTCTGCACGGCTTTCCGGAGGCGGCGTTCATATGGGACGAAGTCCAGCGGCGCATTGCACCGGTCGCACGCTGCGTGGCCCCCAACCTGCGAGGCTACGAGCGCTCGAGCGCGCCCGCCGGCATCGAGCCCTACCGCGCCAAGCACCTCGTGACCGATGTCGCCGCGCTGATTTCAGCCGTCGGCGCACCGCTGGATCTGCTCGTCGCACACGATTGGGGGGGCGCTGTGGCATGGAGCCTCGCGGCGCACCGGCCCGAGCTGCTGAAGCGCCTGCTGATCGTCAACTCGCCACACCCGGCCACTTTCTTGCGCGAGTTGCGCGACAACCCCGCGCAGCAGGCAGCCAGCGCGTACATGAACTTCCTGTGCCGCCCCGACGCCGCCGAGCTGCTCGCCGCCAATGACCACGCTCGCCTGTGGCCGTTCTTCACCCGGATGGGGGGCGACGCGTGGCTGAGCGCGGGCCTGCGCGATCGTTACCGCGACGTGTGGAGGCACGGCCTCGAAGGCGCACTGAACTACTACCGCGCGTCGCCGCTGCGACCGCCGGTGACGCCGAGCGACGCCATCCACTCGATCGAGTTCCCACGCGAGATGGTCACGGTGCGGCTGCCCACCACGGTGCTGTGGGGCGATGCCGATATCGCTCTACCGCCGGCGCTGCTCGACGGCCTCGAGGCGTTCGTGCCGACCCTGGAGGTGCAGCGCGTGGCGGGCGCGACGCACTGGCTCATTCACGAGCAGCCCGACCTGGTGGCGTCCACGGTGCTGCGACTGCTTGGGCGCCACTGACTCAGGGTCGTCCGAGGAACAGCACGACGCCGGTCTGACCGCGCGGCGCATGTGTGAGCGCCAGGTACAGCGGCCCGAAACCGGTGTCGGCGCCGAAGAACAGGCTCATTCCGGTGCGCAGCGAGCCGTCGCGCAGTTCCTGTTGTGAGATCCACGCGTTCCCGGCCTCGGCTGTCGCGCCGACGAAGAAGGCACGGCCGACTGCGGGCGTGTACGGCAACCTCATGTACCAGCTCGCACGCCCGAGCAGGACGTAGTTGCCGATCAGTTGTCCGTCCCGGTAACCGGAGAGCTGGTGGAAACCGCCCAGCTCGAAGCGGCCGATGCCACTTGATTGCTGCGAACTCGCGCCGCGCGCCAGGCCGTAGAGGCCGAAGGTGTGGCTACCGACGGTAGTCACGGCCATTGCCGAGGCGTCCAGGCGCTGGAAGCGTCCGTTGCCACGGCCTTCGCCGATGGCGACTTCACCGATGGCGCGGTAGCCGCGCGTCGGGAAGTTCGCGAAGTCGAGCTGGTCGATCACAGCCGCCACCCGCAGGCCGACTTCTGCTTCATTCACCGTCGATGCGCTCGTCGTCAGACCAGCGGCAATCAGGGTGGGCCGCGCGCGCACCTGCTGCGCACTCAGGCCGATTCGCAGTTCGCCGAAGCGGCCCCAGGGCTGACCCAGATCGACACCCGCACGTGCCGTCGAGCGCACGTAGCGCGCGAGCTCATTGCCGTCGGCGCCGTACAAAGTGCCACGCATTCGGTCGGCGCCGGCATAGCCTGCAACGAACCAGTCGTTCGACAGGCCGATGGTCCAGTTCAGCGGGTGGTACAGCTCGGTGAAAACGAGTGGCACGGCGCCGATCTGCAACCGATTGCGCCACTCGGTGCCGGCGGGCGTGAGCCAGTGCCGGTTGTGGCTGAGTTTGAGGGTGAAGGAGCCGCGCCCGTCGAAGTCGGTCGACAGGTCCAGGCCAATGCGAAGGTAGTTAGGGCCCCAGGGCTTGTCTTCGAGGTCGAAGACCAGGCCGTCGCTGCCCTCGTGCGAGACGAGCTGGTAGTCGGCACGCAGGTAGTCGCCACTGGCGGCGAGCGTGCGGGCATCGCGTTCGGCACGATCGACATCGAACCGCTTGCCGGGCTGCGACTCGAGCTGGGCGGCAAACCGTGCAGGGTTGGTCAGCGTGGTGCCTTCAAAGGCGACATAGCCGATCGTCGCCTCGGGCAGACGCCGCTTGGGATGTTCGGTGCGCCACTGTGCATAGCGCTCCTCGGACACCGAGTACGACTGCAGCTGGTCGATCAATGCGCGCGCCCCCTGCTCGCCGATGTCGATCGCTTGCCGGCCCCTCTCGAAGTCGGACGAGCTGAACGAGCCGAGCGGTGGCGTGATCAACAGGTCACGTTCACCGAGCTGTGCCAGGCTGCGCTGCACGTTCTGCTCGGTCAAGATGTTGATCATCTGCGCCGTGATGCCGACCGCTGACCGCAGCGCTTCGCGCCCCGCCAGCGGCGTTCCGATGTTGACGACGATGAGGACATCGACACCCATTGCGCGTGCGACGTCGACCGGCACGTTGTTCACCAGGCCACCGTCGCCGAGGATGTGCCCATCCATCTCGGTAGGCGGGAACACGCCGGGCACGCTCATCGACGAGCGCAGTGCTAGCGCAAGGTCCCCACGCTCGAGCACGACCGCAGCGCCGGTCTCGAGGTCCGTGGCCACGGCCCTGAACGGGATCGGGAGTTGGTCGAACTCGCGGACCCCGCGCACCGGCAGCGTATAGCGGCGAAGCAGGGTTTCCAGACCGCGGCTCGAGGCGGCGGCGACCGGGGTGCGAAGTTCGCCTTCGTGCACGCCCAGTTCGATCACCGGGGAGATTTCGAAGTCCTCCTCCTTGCGCCGTTGCGAAAGGTGCTGGCGATCGACCCGGCGCGCGAACACCGTTTCCCACTCGATCGCCCGGAAGGCTTTATCCAATTCATCGGCACTCATGCCGCTCGCGTACAGGCCGCCGACGATCGCCCCCATCGACGTGCCTGCGATCGCATCGATCGGGATGCGCTGTTGCTCGAGCACCTTGAGTACGCCGACGTGCGACAGGCCGCGTGCGCCGCCGCCGGACAGCACAAGCCCGACGCGCTGTCGCTGTTCCTGCGCGTGGGCAATCGCACTGTGGAGCAGGAGGAGAACGATCAGCAGCCAGCGCATCTCGCGATTCTGACTTGCAAAGAAAAAGGCCAGTGCCGAAAGCCACTGGCCCTTGTCGCTCGACATGCGCGCCCTAGGCGGCGGCCAAAGCCACCGTTCGGGCGCATGAGTTCACATGTCCATGCCCATGCCGCCCATGCCGCCCATACCACCGCCGCCGGGCATTGCCGGGGTGTCCTCCTTCGGCGCCTCGGCGACCATCGCCTCGGTCGTGAGCATGAGCCCCGCGACCGACGCGGCGTTCTGCAGCGCCATCCGGGTCACCTTCGTCGGGTCCAGGATGCCCATTTCGATCATGTCGCCGTAGGTGTCGTTGGCGGCATTGAAGCCGTAATTCCCTTTGCCGGCCATCACGGCGTTGACCACCACGCTCGGCTCGCCGCCGGCGTTGGCGACGATCTCGCGCAGGGGCTGCTCGACTGCGCGCAGCACGATCTTGATGCCGGCGTCCTGATCCGGGTTGTCGCCGTGCAGCTTGGCGATCGCCTGGCGCGCGCGCAGCAGCGCGACGCCGCCGCCAGCCACGATGCCTTCTTCGACGGCCGCACGGGTGGCGTGCAGCGCGTCTTCGACACGGGCCTTCTTTTCCTTCATCTCGACTTCGGTGGCGGCACCGACCTTGATCACGGCCACGCCGCCGGCCAGCTTGGCCACGCGCTCCTGCAGCTTCTCGCGGTCGTAGTCGCTGGTCGCTTCCTCGATCTGGACACGGATCTGCTTGACGCGAGCCTCGATATCGGCCGCGGCACCCGCGCCGTCGATCAGGGTGGTGTTTTCCTTGGCGACCTCGATGCGCTTAGCCTGACCCAGGTCGGACAGCGACACCTTCTCGAGCGTCAGGCCGACTTCCTCGGCGATCACCTTGCCGCCGGTGAGGATGGCGATGTCTTCCAGCATCGCCTTGCGGCGGTCACCGAAGCCCGGTGCCTTGACGGCCACGACTTTGAGGATGCCGCGGATGGTGTTGACGACCAAGGTCGCCAGCGCCTCGCCCTCGACTTCCTCGGCGACGATTAGCAGCGGCCGGCCGGCCTTGGCGACTTGCTCCAGCGTGGGCAGCAGGTCGCGGATGTTGCTGATCTTCTTGTCGTGCAGCAGGACATAGGCATTCTCAAGGATCGCAGCCTGCTTCTCGGGGTTATTAATGAAGTACGGCGACAGATAGCCACGATCGAACTGCATGCCCTCGACGACGTCGAGCTCGTTGTCGAGCGACTTGCCGTCCTCGACGGTGATGACGCCTTCCTTGCCAACCTTGTCCATCGCGTCGGCGATGATCTTGCCGATCGACTCGTCGGCGTTGGCGGAAATGGCGCCGACTTGGGCGATTTCCTTGCTTGTGGTGGTCGCCTTGCTGGACTTCTTGAGTTGCTCGACCAGTGCCACGACGGCCTTGTCGATGCCGCGCTTCAGATCCATCGGGTTCATGCCAGCGGCCACGTACTTCATGCCTTCGCGAACGATCGACTGCGCCAGCACCGTTGCGGTCGTGGTGCCGTCACCGGCGTTGTCGCTCGTCTTGGAAGCCACTTCCTTGACCATCTGCGCGCCCATGTTCATGAGCTTGTCCTTGAGCTCGATCTCCTTGGCGACCGAGACTCCGTCCTTTGT
>JAOUIM010000408.1 GCA_029884035.1 Aquincola sp.
TGCAGAACTCGAGCGGGACGTTGACGTGATCGAGCGCGCCGGACATGAAGGCCAGCCAGCGTGGCTGCGACTCCTCGATGATCGATACCTCGACGCGGTCGATCATCGGCAGGCGGCGGCCCTTCAGGCGCGCCAGGATCGCCTGGCCCTCGGCGTCGCCGGGTGCCGGCTCGGCGTCGTACAGCACCTCGCGGTAGCCGGGGTTCTTCTCCAGCACGATGAGCGAGCTTCGCCGCCACTGCGCGAGGCGGAACGGCCCGGTGCCTACGGGGTGTGCGGCACTGTCCTCGCCGTAGTGCTCGATCACCTCGCGCGCGACCGCGCCATACAGGTCGTGAGAGGTCAGCAGCCCCGCCATGAAGCGCGGGCGCGGCCTTTCGAGCCGGTACTGGATCGTGTAGCGGTCGAGCGCTCGCAGGCCTTCGATCTCGCGGTCGTAGTCGAACGTTGCCTTGTCGCGGAGCGCGCGTTCGCGCAGCTCGGCCAGTCCGACGATGCCCTCCTCGAGCACGCCGCTGGCGGCGGGGCTCTTGTTGGCGGGGTCGGCGAAGCGCTTGAGCGAGTAGACGAAGTCGGCCGCCGTGAGTTCGCGTGGGCGGCCCTTGAACACCGGATCGTCGGCGAAATGGATGCCGCGCCGGATGCGGACCGTCCAGATCCGAAAGTCGGCCGAATGCTCCGGCATGCCCTCGGCGATCACCGGGCGGATCTTGGGCGGGCGCGCGAGGTGGTCGAAGTTGTAGAGGTTCTCGAAGATGTGCGCGGTGACGATGCGTGAGTACAGATCGAACACACGGGCCGGGTCGAATCCGGTTTCGGCAGCATTGAAGGCATAGCGCAACACCTTGGGCGGCGGCGCATCTGCGCCTGCCGATTGCGCGGCGACCGCCGTGCCGGCAAGCCACCCGGCGGCGGCGGCCAGCGCATCGCGTCGATTGAGCGTCGGCGTCATTGCGGCGCCGGCATTTCGATGTCGACGTAGCGCCACCAGTCGCGCAGGAACGGGTGGCGCTTGTAGCCTTGCAGCTGAGGGTGCATCAGGTCGGTGGCGATGCGGTGCGCGGTGACCTTGTAGGGCATGTAGACGACGCCCAATTGCTTGGCCTCGCGCATCAGGGTTTCTCGATCGGCCCCGTCGGGCATCACCGCGGTGCGCTCATACAGCGCATTGAACGCCGGCAGGTCGAAACGCGCGTGGTTGGCTTGGCCCTTGTTGGGGCCATACATCAGGTCCAGGTAGTACTGGCCGTCGGGGTTCACACCGCCCCACGCCACGCCCCACATCATCAGCTTGCCGGCGCGACTGGCCTTGAGTTGCTCAGGCCATTTGGCGATCTTGAACTGGATCTTGACCTGGATCGCCCCCATCGCCTTCTGCCACAGCTCCTGCTGCTGGCGCGAGACCTGGTCGGGCTGCGACGAATACTCGAGGACGAGTGGTCGCCCATCGGGCAGGTCGCGCCAGCCGTCGCCGTCGCGGTCGACGTAGCCGTACAGGTCGAGCAGGGCCCTGGCCCGCGGCACGTCGTACTCGCTCATCTCGGACTTGAACGCCGGTTCGTAGCCTGTCAGCAGCGGCGCGATGATGCTCTGCGCGGGAATCGCCTGGCCACGCCGCAGTTGCGAGATCTCGCGCTGCCCGTCATAGGCCATCGCCAGCGCGCGGCGCAGCGCGACGCGCTCGGGCGTGTAGCCGCCGACCACCGGATGCTCCATCGCGAAGTAGACGAACGTCGCATCCACCAGCGGCACCCGCTCCATCCACACGCCGCGCTTGGCCAGATGCGGTGCCAGGCGGTTGTTCGGCGTGGCGATCGACGCGAACTCGTTGGGCAGGCGCTCGATCATGTCGTGTTCGCCGTTGAGGAACGCCAGCCATCGCGGCTGCACCTCCTCGATGATGCTGACCTCGACGCGATCGACGAGCGGCAGAGCGCGGCCCTTCATCCTGGCCGCGATCGCCACGGCGCGCGGGTCGCTCGCGGCAGGCTCTTCGTCGTAGGGGTCGTCGCGGTAGTTGGGGTTGCGCTCCAGCACGATCTTTGCGCTGCGCTTCCACTGCGCGAGACGGAACGGCCCGGTACCCACCGGGTGCTCCATGGCCTTGTCCGGGTAGGCCTCGATCACCTCGCGGGCCACGGCACCCATGACGGCGCCGTCGGCGAAGGCGTAGTAGAAGCGCGGTGCCGGCTTGGCCAGCTTCACCTCGAAGCTGTAGCGGTCCAGCGCGCGCAGGCCCTCGACCTCGGTGTCGTAGGGGAAGGGCCCCTGGTCCGCGATCGCCTTGCGGCGCAATTCCGACAGGCCGACGATGCCCGCATTCTCGAGCTGGAACAGATTCGGGCTCTTGAACTTCGGGTCGTAGTGGCGCTTGACGCTGTAGACGTAGTCGGCGGCGGTGAGCTCGCGCCTCGCGCCCTTGAATGCCGGGTCGTCTGCGAAGAAGATGCCCGGCTTGATGCGAAACACGAAGCGCTTGCCGTCGTCGCTGATCTCGGGAAGCGCCGCGGCCGTCTGCGGCTTGACCCTCGCGGGCCGCGCGAGATAGTCGTAGGTCAGCGGCGCCTCGAAGATGTTCGCTGCCACCGTGCGCGAATACAGGTCGGAAATCTGCGCCGGGTCGAACCCGGTCTCGGCGACCGGAAACGCGTAGCGCAGCACCTTCTGCAGCGGCACAGCTTGGGTCGGCCGCTCCTGCTTCGGCGCCTGCGCGACTGAAGGGGCGCAGGCCAGCGCGAGGCTCGTGGCCAGCGCCAGCAGCATGTGTCTTGTCATGGCTGTCAAATCGGCAATCGGCCGCCGCGATGGCGCTGGCCCCGGAAGGAGTGCCGTCGCCGAGCGGCCCGACGGGCAGTCTATCGGGCGTCCAAACCCCGCCATCGCACGGGCAAATGCGGGGGAACCCTCGGATGTCGACGGCCCTACACTCGCGCGTCCCAAAGACAGACCCGTGTGTCCCAAATGGCGGCCTACCTCATCAGGCGCCTGTGGCAAATGGTGCCGACCTTGTTCGGCGTCGTGCTGCTGGTGTTCTTCCTGTTCAAGTACTTCGGCGGCGATCCCGCCGAGATCCTGGGTGGCCTGAACGCCACGCCCGAGCAGATCGCCGCGATCCGCCAGACCCTGGGCCTCGACCAGCCGGTGTGGGTGCAGTTGGGCATCTACCTGAAGAGCATCGTCACCTTCGACTGGGGCAAGAGCTGGGCCACCAACGAGGCGGTGTCCAACCTGTTCGCGACCCGGCTGCCGGCCACGCTGACAGTGATGACACCGATCCTGATCCTCGACGTGCTGCTCGCGCTGCCGGTCGCGATGTGGGTCGCCTACCGCCGCGGCTCGCTGTCCGACCGCGTCATCATGGTCCTCAGCACGGTCGCGCTGTCGATCAGCTTCCTCGTCTACATCATCGTCGGCCAGTACCTGTTCGGCTTCCAGCTCGGCTGGTTTCCGGTGCAGGGCTGGAGCGACAGCGTGTGGA
>JAOUIM010000409.1 GCA_029884035.1 Aquincola sp.
TTTGCGACCCGCGCGGCCGGTATCACGCGTCGGGTGACGCCACACACCCTGCGCCACTATCTCGCCGGCCTGACTATGTCTTGTCCCCTCAGTCGAGGGACGTCTTTGCGCGACGAATTCGAAGCCGTGCCGACATAGTCTCGACTCCTGCCGACCCCGAGGAGGGGGAAAGGAGTCCAAATGAAATGCGTCATCACCGACCACGTCGTGTTGTCGCGATCACTCGATGGGCCGATCGCGGCCCACATCCACGCGTTTGCCGCATCGCGCGTCGCGCTCGGCTATGCGACTTACTCGATCCGACGCGAGATTCGACTGGCGGCGGGGTTCAGTCGGTGGCTCAAACAGCGAGGCATCGTGTTACGGCGTGTCGACACGACGCAGGTCTCGCAGTACTTACGTGATCGTCGACGGCAGAAGCGGCCCGGCGCGGGTGACGCGGCGGCGCTCCGGCACCTCCTGGAGTTTCTGCGTCGAGAGGGCGTGACCCGCCCGGAGCCCACCCCGTCCCGTCGATGGACCCCAGCCGAGCGCGCGGCGCACGCGTACGTCCAGTACTTGCGCGAGGTGCGGGCGCTTGCCGGTGCCACGATCACAAACTACGCGCCCTTCATCCAGCAATTTCTCCGTGATCGCTTTGGCCACGGGCCCGTGCGGCTCCGCGGTCTGACCGCTCGTGATGTGGTGCGGTTCGTCCAACGCCACGCCCCACGCTTGCACCTGAGGCGGGCGAAGCTCTTGACCAACGCCTTGCGGTCATTCCTGCGCTACGCGCGGTATCACGGCGGGGTGACGCGAGACCTGGCGGCGGCGGTGCCTGCCGTGGCCAATTGGTCGATGCCGTCGATCCCGCGTGCGATCACGGACGATCAGGTGCGGCAGTTGCTCGCGAGTATCGACCGGCGAACCGCCATGGGACGACGCGACTACGCGATTGTGCTCCTGCTCGCGCGGCTCGGCCTGCGGGCCAACGAAGTGGCCCGTCTCGAGTTGGAGGACCTCCAGTGGGAAGCCGGCCAGCTCAGCGTCCAAGGCAAATGGGGCCACCGCACCGTCCTCCCGCTGCCGGCCGATGTCGGCGCCGCCATCGCGGCGTATGTGCGCCACGGACGGCCACCGTGCCCGAGTCGTCGCGTGTTTCTCCGCAGCCGGGCCCCCATTCACGGGTTTCTCGGGCAATGTGCCATCGGATCCATCATTCGACACCGGCTGCACCGGGCCGGCATTGCCGCGCCGACGACGGGGGCGCATCAGTTTCGGCACGCCCTCGCGACGCGCATGTTGCGTCACGGCGCCTCGTTGACCGAAATCGGCGAGATCCTGCGGCACCGCAGTCCCCAGACCACCATGGTGTACGCCAAGGTCGATCTGCCCGCGCTCCGGACGCTGGCCCTGCCGTGGCCGGGAGGTGCGCGATGATGACGCTCCGCCAGGCCGCACACGAGTACCTCCGCATTCGACGCCATCTTGGCTTCACGCTCCACGACGCGGGCAAGGTGCTCGACGCGTTCGTCCGGTTTCTCGAGCAGCGCCGCGCGCCGGTGATCACACAAGCCTTGGCGCTGACCTGGGCGCAGCAGCCCGCGCACGCCCAGCCCGCCTATTGGGCCCGCCGCCTGAGTATCGTGCGCGGCTTCGCGCACCATCGGCGCGCCACCGATCCCCGCACGGAGATTCCGGCGCCGGGGCTCTTGCCGTTTCAGCCGCAGCGCGCCCGCCCGTATCTCTACTCCGCGACCGAGATTCGCCAGCTGTTGCGCGCGGCACGCGACATGCCCTGCCGGTACACGCGCGGGCGCTTGCGCCCGTGGATGTACTACACGTTCTTGGGCCTGCTCAGCGTCACCGGCCTCCGCGTCAGCGAGGCGCGCAATCTCGAGCTGGGCGACGTCGACCTCGACGCGGCGGTCTTGACCATCCGGGGCGCGAAGTTCGGCAAGACGCGCCTGGTCCCCTTGCACGCCTCGACCTGCGCCATCCTCCGCGCGTACTTGCGCCGCCGAGCCCGCCACTGGCGGCAGCAACCGGTGTCGTCGTACGTGTTCGTCTCCAGCTGGGGCAATCGCCTCGACAGCGGCGACATGCATCGGACCTTCTACGCGTTGTCTCGGCAGGTGGGGTTGCGGGGGCCCGCCGACTCTCGGGGCCCGCGCCTTCATGACCTCCGGCACCGCTTCGCGACAGAGACCCTCGTCCGCTGGTATCGCGCCCATCTCGACCCAGAGCGCAAACTCCCCATCCTGTCGGCCTATCTGGGCCACGTGCATGTCGCCGACACCCAGTGGTACTTGAGCGGCTCGCCCGCACTGATGCGCGAGGCCATGCGGCGGCTCGAGCAGCGGTGGGAGGAACGGCCATGACGCCACGCATCAGCCTCGCGCCCCTGTTGGAGCGGTTCTTCACCCAGCGCCTGATGCAGCAGCGTCAAGCCAGTCCCCACACGATCAGCTCGTATCGGGATACGTTCCGTCATTTGCTGGCGTTCGTGCACCAGCGCGTGCACACACCGCCCGCGCGTCTGTACTTCGAAGAGATGGACGCCCCGCTGATCGTGGCGTTCCTCGATGACCTCGAGCGCCACGGCCTCAGCATCCGGAGTCGGAATCTGCGCCTCACGGCGGTCCATTCGTTCTTTCGTTATGCGGCCTTCGAGCTCCCGACGCATGCGGCGCAAATCCAGCGGGTGCTCGCGATTCCCAGCAAGCGGTTCACGCGGACCTTGGTCCCGTTCCTCACCCGCGACGAAGTCGACGCGCTCCTCGCCGCGCCTGATCAGCGGACCTGGTTCGGTCGACGTGATCACGCCTTTCTCCTCACCGCGGTCCAGACCGGGCTCCGCGTCTCAGAAATGACGGGACTGACGCGCAAGGATATCGTCCTCGGCACCGGCGCGCACGTCAGGGTCGTCGGCAAAGGACGCAAGGAGCGCTGCACGCCGCTGGCCCAGTCCACACGAGCTGTGGTGAAGGCCTGGCTGCGCGAGCCGCAGCGGGGGACCGCCACGATCCTCTTTCCGAGCACGAACGGCACACGGCTGACCATTCACGGCGTGCAGTACATGCTGAACAAACATCGCCGGGCCGCGTCCCGCGTGTGCCCGACCTTGACGCACAAGCGCGTGACCGTACACCGCTTGCGACACACCGCCGCCATGGACCTGCTCCAAGCGGGCGTGGATCGGTCGGTCATCGCGTTGTGGCTCGGGCATGAATCGATCGAGACCACGCAGATCTACCTGGAGGCGACGCTGGCAATGAAAGAGCGCGCACTGGCCACCACACATCCGCCGCACGGTCGCGCGGCCCGCTACCGCCCGGGCGATCAGCTGCTCGGCTTCTTGAACAGCTTGTAGCGTCTGAAGACTATGTCGGGTGCTCATGGCCACGGCGTCCCCATTGCGACCCGCATCATCGGCGCTGTCCGGCGCTCTGCCGAACGTCGCCCGACATAGTCAGGCAGGCGAGATAGTGGCGCAGC
>JAOUIM010000410.1 GCA_029884035.1 Aquincola sp.
GGGTGCGTACTGCGTGCGCCGGGTCACGGTGTGATCGGCATCGGCCACACCCACGAAGCTGGCGGCCCGCATGCCGAGGTCGTCGCCCTGCGCGCGGCCCGCGAAGCCGGTCACGATCCGCGGGGCGCCACTGCCTATGTGACGCTCGAGCCCTGCTCGCACCACGGCCGCACGCCGCCGTGCTGCGACGCGCTGATCGAGTCCGGCGTGGCGCGAGTGGTCATCGGCTGCGTGGACCCCAATCCGCTCGTCGCGGGTCGCGGCATCGAGCGCCTTCGCGCGGCGGGCATCGCCGTCGACGTCGTGGGCGGCGACTGGGGCCGCGCGACGCGCGAGCTGAACATCGGCTTCTTCTCACGCATGAAGCGCGGCCGACCCTGGGTACGCATGAAGGTCGCGGCCTCGCTGGACGGCCGCACGGCTTTGGATGACGGGCGCAGTCAGTGGATCACCGGCGAGGCGGCGCGTGACGACGGCCACTTGTGGCGCAAGCGGGCGGGCGCGGTGCTCACCGGCATCGGCACCGTGCGTGACGACGATCCACGCCTGGATGTGCGGGCCATTGCCACCGTGCGGCAGCCGCTGCGTGTGGTGGTCGACTCCAGGCTCGAGATCTCACCGAAGGCCCGCGTGCTGCAGCCCCCAGGCACGTCGCTCGTGTACACGACGAGCGACGACGCAGCGCGTATGGCTGCGGTCGCCTCGCCGCAGATCGAGGTGGCCCGCTTGCCCGCCGATGAAGACGGCAAGACCAACCTCGGCGCGCTGCTGGCCGACCTGGCGCGGCGCGAGATCAACGAGCTGCACGTGGAAGCCGGCGAAAAGCTCAACGGGTCGTTGCTCCGGGCAGGCCTGGTCGACGAGCTGCTCGTGTACGTCGCGCCGCGCCTGATCGGTCCCGGTCGCGGCATCGCCAGCATCGGCCCGCTGGGGGCGCTCGCGGAATCGCTGGACTTCGAGTTCGTCGACGTCGAGCGCGTCGGCCCTGATCTGCGGCTGCGCCTGCGGCCTGCGGGCCGCGCTGATTTCTAGAGGTCGCGACGCCTGCAGAAAGGCGCCCAAAGAGCGCCACCTACAATTTGACCCATGTCCACCTCCGTGCCCATCGCACCCGTGCCCGAACTGGTGGCCGAACTGGCCGCTGGCCGCATGGTCGTGCTGGTCGACGAGGAGGACCGCGAAAACGAGGGCGACCTCGTGCTGGCGGCCGATCACGTCACGCCCGAGGCGATCAACTTCATGGCCAGGCATGGCCGCGGCCTGATCTGCCTGACGCTCACGCGCGAGCGCTGCGAGCGATTGCGCTTGCCGATGATGGCGCGCAGCAACGGCACCAAGTTCGGCACCGCGTTCACGGTCTCGATCGAGGCCGCCAGCGGCGTCACCACCGGCATCTCGGCGGCCGACCGTGCGCACACGGTGCGGGCAGCGGTGGCTCGTGATGCACGCCCCGAGGACATCGTGCAGCCGGGCCACGTCTTCCCGATCCAGGCGCAGGACGGCGGCGTGCTGATGCGCGCCGGCCATACCGAAGCCGGCTGCGACCTGGCCGCAATGGCGGGCCTGACGCCCGCGGCGGTGATCTGCGAAATCATGCGTGACGATGGCTCGATGGCGCGCCTGCCCGACCTCGAGGTCTTCGCACGCGAGCACGGCCTGAAGATCGGCACGATCGCCTCGTTGATCCACTTCCGCAGCCACAACGAATCCTTGATCGAACCTCTGGGCACACGCGATCTGCTGACGCCGCAAGGCTTCTTCCGCTGTACCGCCTACCGCGACCGCATTGCCGGCGCCTTGCACCTGGGCCTGGCGGTGGGTCGCTGGGACGAGGCCGACGAGGTGGCGGTGCGCGTGCACGAGCCGCTGTCGGTGATGGATCTGCTCGATGCCGGCGACAACTCCCACTCGTGGCCGCTGCCGGTGGCCCTGTCCACGTTGCAGCAGGGGGGGTGCGGCGTGGCGGTCCTGCTCAACGCAGGCGGTGACGCGAACCAGCTCGTCTCGCGCGTGCTTCCTGCCTCCGGCAATCCGGTAGCGGCATCGAACATGGACCTGCGCACCTACGGCGTGGGTGCGCAGATCCTGCGCCATCTCGGCGTGCGGCGCATGAAGCTGCTCGGCCAGCCACGGCGCATGCCGAGCATGACCGGCTTCGGCCTCGAGGTCACGGGCTTCGTGACCGCGCCGTCGATTGCGCACTGAACCCGCAATGCAGGGCTCCGACACCGGCCAAACCCGAACCCTGGACGGCGCGGGCCTGCGCGTGGGCATCGTGCGAGCACGATTCAACGATGCGGTGACGCGCAAGCTCGAGGAGGCCTGCGTCGCGGAGTTGCAGGCGCTCGGTGTCGAGCCGAAGCACATCACCCGCATCGACGTGCCCGGTGCGCTCGAAATCGCGCTGGCGCTGAAGATGATGGCCGACGGCGAAGACTACGACGCGCTGGTGGCGCTGGGCTGCGTGATCCGCGGCGAGACATATCACTTCGAACTCGTCTGCAATGAGAGCGGCGCGGCTGTGACGCGGGTCGGGCTCGATCACCAGATTCCGATCGCCAACGCGATCCTCACGGTCGAGAACGAGACGCAGGCGTGGTCGCGCGCCGAGGAAAAAGGCCGCGACGCCGCACGCGTGGCCATCGAGATGGCCAATCTGCTGGAGGACTTGTGAGCGGCTCTGCCGGCACTGGCGTCAAGCGCAAGAGGCCAACGCCGGCGAAGTCGCAGCGACGCAGGTCGCGCGAACTGGCCTTGCAGGGCCTGTACCAGTGGTTCATCACCGCCGGCGACGTGGACGCGATCGACGCGCAACTGCGCGAGCACGAGGGCTACGAGAAGGTCGACAGCGTGCACTTCGATTCGCTGCTGCGCGGCTGCATCGAGCACGCCGCCGCGCTCGATGCGGCGCTGGCGCGCCATGTCGACCGCAAGACCACGGAGCTGTCGCCGATCGAGCACGCAGCGCTCCTGATTGGCGCCTACGAGCTGATGCACTGCCTGGACATTCCGTACAAGGTGGTGATCAACGAGGCGGTCGAGTTGGCCAAGGCCTTCGGCGGTACCGACGGCCACAAGTACGTCAACGGCGTGCTCGACAAGGTGGCCGCTGACCTGCGGCCCGAAGAGGTCCGCGCAGCGCGTCCAGCATAGCCGTCAGTGCGCGCATCGCTGGGCCCACATGCCCCGCAGGGCCTCGGCCAAGTGGCCGGCGAAGCGACGTGCGTCGAACAGCGGACTGGCCAGCACGCGATCGCGCAGTCCGGCGCGCAGCGTGGCGAGGGCGTCGAGGTCGGTAGCTTTGCGTATCGCGAGCGCCACGTAGCCGTCGATGTCCTCGGCGATCCAGTCTGAAAGCCCAGCGTTAGTGAGGATCAACCGACCTTGGTTGGCGACCATCGACCGGCCTGCCAAGGAAACTGTCGGCACGCCCATCCATAGGGCCTCGCATGTCGTGGTGCCGCCGGGG
>JAOUIM010000411.1 GCA_029884035.1 Aquincola sp.
TGAGACGATCGGATTCGAAGGCTGGTCGATGCGGGTTCGCCTCGACGAGGAAACCCTTAAGCAGGTGGCCTCGGCCACGCGTGCCGAATACTTCTATGCCGGCAACGCGGACGACCTGAAGAAGGTCTACCAGTCACTCGGCACCCGGCTGTCGGCGCAGCGGAAGGAAACCGAGATCAGCGCGCTGTTCGCCGCGCTGGGCGCGCTGCTCGCACTGGCTGCCGCGGGCTTGTCAGTGTGGTGGTTCGGGCGCGTGGCTTGACGCTGGTCCGCCGGTGATTGCCTGGCTCGGCGACGACGACCGCACGCCGCTGCCGCCCACCTCGCAGGCGCTCGGCGCCGACGCGGAGGCGCCCGGCCTGCTGGCCGCCGGTGGGCGCCTGACGGTTCGCCGCTTGACCGAGGCCTACCGGCGCGGCGTCTTTCCCTGGTACAGCGAGGGCCAGCCCGTCCTGTGGTGGGCGCCCGACCCGCGCATGGTGCTCTACGCCGCCGAGTTCAGGATGCACCGGTCGTTGAAGAAGACACTGCACCGGTTCCTGCGCACCCGCGGTTGCGAGGTGCGCATCGACACCGCGTTCGAGCGCGTGATCGCCGCCTGCGCGCACACGCCGCGCGAAGGCCAGCGAGGCACCTGGATCGTGCCTGCGCTGCGGCGCGCCTACACCGAGTGGCACGAGGCCGGCGCGGTGCACAGCGTCGAAACCTGGCTTGACGGCCAGCTCGTCGGCGGGCTGTACGGTGTGAACCTCGGTCGCATGTTCTTCGGCGAGTCGATGTTCTCGCATGCCACCGACGCGTCGAAAATCGCGCTGGCGGCGCTTGTGGCGTTCTGCCGCGTGCACGAGATCGAGGTCATCGACTGTCAGCAGGCCACGCCGCACCTGCAAAGCCTGGGTGCGCGCGAGATCGCGCGCGCCGACTTCGAACGCCACGTCACTCGCGCGTCGGTGGCGCCAGGTCCGCCGCGTTGGTCCTATGATCCGTCGCACTGGGCCCGGTTGGGGCTCGCACCAGCAACCGCATGACCGCTCTCAAAGAGCTCCCGCTCGCGTCGTTGCAGTTCTATGCCACGGCGCCCTACCCGTGCAGCTATCTGCCCGGCCGACCGGCGCGTTCGCAGGTGGCCACGCCCAGCCACTTGATCAACGCCGACGCGTATTCGGGCCTGGTCGCAGCGGGTTTTCGCCGCAGCGGCATGTTCACCTACCGCCCCCACTGCGACGGCTGCCGCGCCTGTGTGCCACTGCGCGTGCCCGTGGCCACCTTCGTCCCCACGCGCAGCCAGCGCCGCGCGTGGAAGGCGCACGGGCATCTCGTGGCGCGGGTGCTGCGCCTGGGTTTCCTGCCCGAGCACTACCAACTCTACCTGCGCTACCAGAGCGGACGCCATGCCGGCGGCGGCATGGACCATGACAGCGTCGACCAGTACACCCAGTTCCTGCTGCAAAGCCGCGTCAACTCGCGACTCGTCGAGTTCCGCGAACCGGCCCGGGAAGGCGAGTCGCTCGGCATCTTGAAGATGGTCTCCATCCTCGACGTGCTCGACGACGGCCTGTCGGCCGTCTACACCTTCTACGAGCCCGACCCGGGCGCGAGCTATGGCACCTTCAGCGTGCTCTGGCAGATCGAGCAGACCCGCGTGTTGCAACTGCCACATGTCTACCTCGGCTACTGGATCGCGGCCAGCCCGAAGATGGCCTACAAGGCGCAGTTCGGGCCGCATGAGGTGCTCGTGGATGGGCGGTGGATGAAGAGCGGCGGGCGTGTCGCGTTGCCTTGATCGGTTGGGGGGGCAGCGTGCAGCTCGCGGCCGGTGAGCCAATGAGCAGCCACGCGTCTCGCCACGCTGGATGCGCACTGTTCTTGCCGCAGTCGGCCAGGATGGCCAGCGAAGAATGCAGCTTGCGTGATCTGTCCACTGACCCGATGGCCGACGCCGCGCCTGCATGCGCCGCGCATTTGCGGGCCCCGCCAACTTAGGCGCTGCAACGTGTACCAGCCGTGCCGTACGAGCTTGTAGCGGATGCCGTTCTCCTCATCCACTTCGGAGTCGTGCTCTTCGTCGTGGTCGGACTTGTCGTGGTCGTGGCGGGAAACCGGCTGCGCTGGCGGTGGGTCAACGGCTTGTGGTTTCGGCTCGCCCATCTGGCAGCCATTGCCCTTGCCGCCGTTCAAGCCTGGTTAGGGCAGTACTGCCCGCTCACCACACTCGAATCCTGGCTGCGTGTGCGAGCCGGCTCGCCTTCGTACGACAAGTCTTTCATTGCACACTGGGTCCAGCGGATCATCTACTACGACGCTCCGCTGTGGGTGTTCACCGGGATCTACACGGTGTTCGCCCTGCTGGTGGTCCTGGTCTGGTGGCGCTTCCCGCCGCGTCGCAGTCGGACCCAGAACGGCGGCGCGTAGGCTTTGGTGCAAATGGACTTGCGTAGATTTCCCGGCTTGCGTTGACGCTGTCGCCCAACGATGGAAGTGTTCAACAGGAACTCCAGGACCGCAGGGGATCGGTCGCCATGGCGTGGAGATCAGGCGCAAGACCGTGCAGATGAGCGCACAGTCCCGCTTGCCCGTCAAGGACGCGCCGGGTCGCCTTGCATTCCTTCCGTCATGTTGCCGGAGTGTTGAAAGACATCCCGCGTGATCCCTTGATCTGCCTGCGCGCGCTCGATCACCTCGTCCTTCGCGTCGTCGACCTCGACGCGATGCTCGGCTTCTACTGCGGCGTGCTCGGTTGCACGGTCGAGCGGCGCCGCGACGCAATCGGCCTCGTGCAGCTGCGCGCCGGACGTTCGCTGATCGACCTGGTCACCGTCTCCGGCAAGCTCGGCGCGGCCGGCGGCGCGGGGCCGGGAAGGGAGGGCCGCAACCTCGACCACTTCTGCCTGCGCGTCGATCCCTGGGACGCCGACGCGGTCTGCGCCCACCTGGCGGCGCACGGCGTGGCGGCCGGCGCCGTGGAGTCTCGCTACGGCGCCGAGGGCGAAGGACCGTCGATCTACCTCAGCGATCCCGAGGGCAACGTCGTCGAGTTGAAGGGCCCAGCCGAAGCCTGAACACGGCGCCCGGGGCCGCCGCTACAACAGCACGATGTCGTACTGCTCCGGTGTGAACCCTGGTTCAACCGACAGCGAGATCGGCTTGCCGATGAACTCGCTCAAGCCCGCCAGGTGCTGGCTCTCCTCATCGAGCAGCATCTCGGCCACCGCCGCGCTGGCGACGACGCGGAATTCCTTGGGGTCGAACTGACGTGCCTCGCGCAACACCTCGCGCAGGATGTCGTAGCACACGCTGCGGGCGGTTTTCAGGATACCGCGGCCCTCGCAGGTCGGGCACGGCTCGCACAGCATGTGCGCCAGGCTCTCGCGCGTGCGCTTCCTCGTCATCTCCACCAGGCCGAGCTGCGTGAAGCCGCTCACCGTGGTGCGGACGCGGTCGCGCGCGAGCTGCTTGCGGAACTCC
>JAOUIM010000045.1 GCA_029884035.1 Aquincola sp.
GCCGGGGTCGGTCTTGAGCTTGTGGTGCAGGAACAGGTGATAGCCCGCCAGCAGCCCCGCACTGAAGATGAAGCAGGCAAGGTCGTTGGTCAGCAGTCGAACGAATTGCGTGTCCATGGGCGATTCTCGCCGCGCAGCGTAACCGCTGTCGGCCGGGCCGGCCGATCACAGCCAGCGAGGGGGACGAGGCCCCGTCGGGCGGCACGCGCCGAGCGTCCGACCGGACTCCAGCCGCAGCGCCGCCGCACCGGCGTCTGTAAGCCATCTGTCATCGATCGATGAGCCAGGCGTCGGCACCGTCGGCCAACCATGCACGTGCGGTGACCCCGCGCGTTCCGCCAATCAACCCAGGAGTTCGCATGAAACCTTCCAAGCTTGGCGCACTGGCACTGACAGTCCTGGCGTCCCTGCTGCTGGCCGCTTGCGGCGGTGGCGATCCCGAGCAAGCAGCCAGCGGTTCGACGGCAACCGCGCTGCACGCCCAGCGCAGCTTCACGTCCGTGGTGTCGTTCGGCGACAGCCTGAGCGACGTCGGAACCTACACCCCGGCCACGGTGATCCCGGGAACCGACCCGCCCATCTACCTCGGCGGCAAGTTCACCACCAACAGCGCCACCAGCAGGATCTGGATCGAGAACATCGCCGACAAGCTGGGGGTCACCGTGACCCCGGCCGAGGTCGGTTTCGGACCGTACTCGACCGCCTGCCCGGCCGCCGCGCAGGGCCTCGCCAGCACCTGCACGGCCTACGGCCAGGGCGGCGCCCGCGTGACGGATGCGAACGGCACCCGGCATGCCGCCGGCGCACTGACCGTGCCGATCAAGACGCAGATCGCCCGCCATCTGGCGAGTTTCCAGCGCTTCAAGTCCACCGACCTGATCCTCCTGTGGGCGGGTTCGAACGACCTGCTGTGGGAGCTCGAACAGGATCCGACCGTCAATCCCGACAGCTTCGTCATCAGGCTGTTCCAGATCCAGGCCCAGGCGCAGGCCGGCGTCATCAGCGCCGACCAAGCCCAGGCGCAGGTCTACCTTGCGCTGCTCGCGTCGCAGGCGGCGATGAAGGCCGCGGCGCTCGAACTGTCGGGCTACATCCGCGACGAGGTCATCGCCAAGGGCGGCAGGTACGTGGCCGTGCTGAATCTCCCTGAACCGACCGTCACGCCCGAGGGCGCCGGGATCGCAGCCGCATCGCCCTTCCTGGGTGCCGCCATGAGTTCGTTCGCGGACGCGTTCAACACCGGCTTGCAGGAGGGCCTCGCGGGACAACCGGTGCAGCTGATCGACATCCGCCGCTTCATCAACGACGTGGTCGCGCACCCGGCGGCATACGAGATGGTCAACACCTCCGTGCCGGCCTGCGACGCCACCAAGATGGCCACGATCACCAATGGCGCGGTGACCGACGGCTTTGCGCTGTTCTGCAACGCCACCCGCAAGGCGCCCTACAACGGGCTGCGCGACGGCGCGAACGTGCACACCTGGTTCTTCGCCGATGGCAACCACCCAACTACGGGCGGGCACAAGCTGATCAGCACCGAAGTGCTGAAGCAGCTCAGGTCTTCCGGTTGGCTGCGGGAGCAGGAATGAACGTCGGTGTCGTGAAGCCGCTCGCGGCATGCGTAGTCCTGGTGCTGGGCCTGCTGAGCGGTTGCGCGACACCGTCGCGCCTGCCACCGGTGCGCGACGGTGATCGCGTGGATCTCGTCGTGACGCGCAGTGCCCAGGCCGAAGGCCCGGCGAAGATCCGCAACCAGGACTTCGGTCACGACACCGGCGTCGGCGCCAGCTCGGGCATCGTCCTCGGTGCCTTGTCCGGCGTGGGTTGCGGCCCGTGGGCGTTCGTGTGCATTCCGGCGGGCATGCTCGTCGGTGGCCTGACCGGCACCGTTGCCGGCGCGGCGGTCGGCCTGACCGGCGACCTGTCCGGGGACAAGTCCGACCAGATTCGCGAGCGGCTGAACCGCGCGCAGCGCTCCCATGATCTGCTCGAAGACCTGCGCAGCCACGTCAGCGACCGCGCGCGCCGGCATTGGCAGCTCGGCGCGGACCCCATGGCCACCGTGGTGACGGTTGACTTGCAGGAGCTGTCGCTGACATCGACCCGTGACGAGCGCATCGGCCTGGTCGTCCGGGTCGGGGTGACCGTCACGGCCCCCTCGGCGTTGTCGAGGCCGTCGACGACGCCGACGCAGAAGCCGAAGATCTACGAATACGCCAGCGCCTTGAGCGCACTCACGGCATGGCTCGACGAGAACAACGACCTGCTCGACACCAGCCTGCGCAGCGGCAGCGAACAGATCGCAGCCCAGATCGTGTCGGACCTCGCACTGCAATGACACGTGAACCGATTCAACATGCGTGTCGACAGCAGGCCGCTTCGCGTCACACCGCCTTGCTGGTTGCCATCGCAGGCGCTGCAATGGCCGTGGGCCTGCTCGTCTATGTGACGGACCGCGGCAGCGCACACGGCATGCTGTTGCCGGCCATGAGCGGGCCGGTCGGCCATCCTCTTTTCGGCGCGCTGGGCCAGTGGCTGCCGAGCTTCGTGCATCCGTTCGCCTTCAGCCTGCTGAGCGCCGCTGCTGCACGGCCGAAGCCCGCGCCGTCGTACACCGGGTGCCTCGCCTGGTGCGCGGTGAACCTGGCCTTCGAGGTCGGCCAACACCGGCAGATCAGCGACCACGTGGCGACGGCGCTGCACGACGCCTTCGGCAATGCAACGATGGTCCGACCGGTGTCGGGCTACTTCACGCGCGGCACTTTCGACGTCGGCGATGCCGCTGCCGTGATCCTCGGGTCACTGGCCGCCGCCGCCATGCTGCGTTGGCTCCATCAAGGACAAGGGGTGCGCCATGCCCGGTAGCTTCGCTGGATGGTCGGGCCTTTGGCACCGCATCGCCCTGGCTTGTGTGACAGGCATCGGGCTCGTCACCATCGTGGCCAGTGGAGGCGGCGAGGAAGCGCAGTGCAGCTTCTTCTCCAATGTGTGCAACCCGACGGTCGGGCCCTTCACGATCGCCTTCGCATACGTCTATCCGCAACGCATCACGCTGCAGGTCGGCTCGAGCGCGACGTTCAACGCCGAAACCTCGGGCGTCGACCAACCGCGCTTCCAATGGCGGCGCTCGGCCGATGGCGGACACAGCTACGTCGACATCCCCGGCGCCACCGGCGCCACGTACACGCTGGCCGGCGCCAACCTCGGCGACGACGGCGCGGTGTTGCAGGTCAACGTGCAAGACCCCGGGGGCACCGTCGTCGCCCGCGCTGCGGCGTTCCTCTTCGTGTCCCCGACACCCGGCATCGTGTTCCAGGACGGCGAGTTCCTGCCGTCCGACTGGCTCGTCAGCGAGATCGCCGAACCACCACAGAATGGATCGACCCATACGGAGTCGCGCGAACCGGCCGGCGGCCATCCCGACGCCTACCGCGCGATGGTGCACGACATGTCGGCGGCGCCCAGCTCGCTCAGCGTCCTGCAGGTCTGGACCTCTGCGAGCTACGACCCCACGACCCGCGGGGCGATCTACGTCATCGATTACGCCGAAGACTGCCTCGTCCCGGACGCGGGTACATCCAACCTCGCGCCGGTCGCAAGGATGCTGATCGAACAGGCGGGCCGCCGTTATGTCGCGAACACACCGCACTATTGCGCATGGACCCAATGGGCGGCGCTGCCGACGCAAAGCAGCCTGGGCGTGCAAGACTTCGTCCAGATCGACGGTCCGGCTTGCAGCTCGGGCGCTTCATGCCTCGACTTCTCGGCGAGTGCGCCGCCGTTGCGCTTCGGATTCGCGCGCACAGTCCAGCGCCATGCCGGCGGTCCCGTGACCGTCTCACATGGCATCGACAACTGGACGGTGACGGTGTGGCGCCGCTAGCCACGGCCATGTTCCCGCCGACGGACCGCACCGCAGTGCTTCCGGCCCGATTCGAACCTGTACATTCATGCGGCGACGCCAGGCGCGCGCGAACACTCGAACGGTAAGCCATGGCCCAGCGTTCATCGACCACCGCCTTCGCCAAGTCGACCCGCCCCGAGATCGCCGGCGTGGTTCAGCGCGAGGCGTTGTTTGCACGATTGGATGGAACGGCGGCGCGCACCGTGGCCTGGATCTCTGCGCCCCCGGGATACGGCAAGACCACGCTGGCCGCCAGCTACCTCGAGGCGCGAAGCTACCGCTGGGCCTGGTACCAGGTCGACCCGGACGATGACGACGGCGAGACGTTTTTGCATTACCTCGCCCATGCGATGCGCCGCCTGCGCGCGAGCACGGATGCATTGCCCGTTTTCGGCCCCGAACACCACTCAGATATCGCAGCCTTTGCCCGACGCTTCTTCCGAGCCTTGTTCGGCGACGCCGTCGGGCCCGTTGCGCTGGTGCTCGACAACCTGCACGAGCTGTCGGCCCACAGCACATTGCGCACCATCCTCGAGGCCGGCCTGGCGCAGGTGCCGCGCCAGTGCTGCGTCATCGTCACCAGCCGCGCCGCGCCGCCGGTCACGCTGTCGCGCCTGCAGCCGGGCGGTCAGATGGTCTGCCTGGACGCGAATGACCTGAAGATGACGTCCGCCGAGCTGGCCGACATGGCACGACTGCGCGGCCGGCCCCTGGCGCCCGAAGCCCTGCAGGAACTGCAGCAGCGCGCCGATGGCTGGGCCGCGGCGCTGGTGCTGATGGTCGAGCACGACAAGCTGGCCACGATGCCGGCGCCGTTGTCGGGTGAGGCAACCCCCAAGGCCGTGTTCGACTACCTCGCGGGCGAAATATTCGAGCGCTTCGAGCCCGCGATCCAGCGCCTGCTGCTGCAGATCGCCTGCCTGCCCCGCGTCACGATCGACGTGGCTCGGGCGCTGTCGGGCAACGATGCTGCCGCACGCGTCTTGTTCAACCTCGCGCACAACGACTACTTCGTGCGCGAACTCGTCGGCCAGGACGGTCGGGTCTTCGTCCTGCATCGGCTGTTGCGTGAGTTCCTGCTGCACCGCGCGGCGCGCGAACTGCCCGAGGCCGTGGAGCCGGCAGCGCTGCGGCGCGCGGCGCAGCTGTTGCGCGGATCAGGGCAGGCCGAGGACGCACTGGCCTTGCTGGTCGAAACCCAGGACTGGACCGACGTTGCAGCCATCGCGCTCGAGCAGGCCGACACGCTGCTGGCGCAGGGTCGACATGCAGCGCTCGCGGGGTGGCTCGAGCTGCTGCCGCCGCAGATGCTGGCGGGCGACGCGGCGCTGCTGCACGCACGCGGGCTGGCATTGGCCCATGCCAGTCCGCGCGTGGCCCGGCGCAGCTTCGAGGACGCTTTCAACCACTACCAGCGCCGCGGCGACGCCTTGGGCATGGTGCGCAGCTGCCAGGGCGTGATCGACGCGGTGTTGCACGAGTTCGACGACTTGACGGGCCTGGACCGGTGGCTGGCGGAGTTCGACCGCAGCTTCGCCGCGATCGGCGGCGCGGATGCGTTACCGGCTGGCATCAAGGTCGCCCGCCTTTGGCGTGAACCCGGGCATCCGAGCATCGAGCAGGTGGGCGCGCTGCAAGCCGGTCCCGAGGCGGCGCGCAGCGAGATGGCGCGATCGATGGCTGCCACGCTGAGCGGGAATTTCGCCCGTTCGGCAGCCATCGCCGCGGGCATCGATCGACCGGCCGGAGCCACCGGCATCGCGCTGGCGGCAGGTGAAGCGCTGCGGCGTCTGTTCGGCGGCGACACCGTGGGCGCGCTCGAGGCCGCAAGGCGTGGCCAAAAGCTCGGCGACGCCGAGACGATGTCGGGCTTCGACGTCTGGCTGCGACTGCTGTGTGCGGCTGCGCTGATCGGACAGGACGACATCGAAGCCGCGCGCACGGAGCTCGACGCCATCGATGCGCTGACATTGCGCCGCGGCGACCGCGCTTTTGTCCACTACGCACGCGGCGCACTGTGGCGCGCCGCAGGCGAACCCGGCGCTGCCCTGGGCGAGGCCCGAAACGCCGCAACGCTGGCGCTCGAGTCGGGGTTGCCCTGGCTCGAGTGCCTGGCGCGCATCGCAATGGCACAACTGCTTGCATCCGCCGCCGATCGCCATGGTGCCGAGGCCCAGGTGCGTGCCGCCGGGTCGCTGGCGCAACGGCTGGGCAGTCCGCTGCTGCAGCTCGCCACGCTGTTCACGCAGGCCGCCGTGGCGATCGAGTCGGCCGACGAGGCGGGCGCGACGCGGCCGTTGGAAGGCGGCTTTGCGCTCGCGCGCGATCTCGGCGTTCACCATGTCATCGGCTTGCCGCCGTCACTGATGGGCATGCTGTGCGCGAACGCCTTGCGGCGCGGCATCGCAGTCGACCACACGCGCCTGTTGATCAGCACGGGCCGACTCGTGCCGCCGGCCGCCGCACTGCGTCTGCGACGCTGGCCCTGGGCCTTCGAGGTCACGACCTTGGGTGGCTTCGGCCTGCTGCGCGCCGGCTCGCAGATCGAGTTCTCGGCCAAGGGACCGGGCCGACCGGTCGAACTGCTCAAGGTGCTGATCTCCATGGGTGGGCGCAACGTGCGCGGGGAACTGCTGGCCGATGCGCTGTGGCCGCATGTCGATGCCGACTACGCGCACAAGTCCTTCACTGCGACATTGCACCGCCTGCGCAGGATCTTCGGCAGCGACGAGACCCTCAGATTGCGCGACGGCAGACTCAGCCTGAACGATTCGCTGTTCTGGGTCGACACCTGGGCGTTGGACCACCTGCTCGGCGAGATCGACAGCGGCCTGCGAAACGGCGAGGGGCGTGGAGCCGACCCTTCATTGCCAGCGCTGGTCGACGAACTGCTGTTGCTGTACCGCGGGCCCTTCCTGCCCGACGAGGCCGAGCAGCCGGCGTACATCGCCCGGCGCGAGCAGTTGCGCGCGCGCCTGCTGCATGCGCTGACACGCACCGCGAGGCGCTGGGAGGAGAGCGGCGACAGCATGGCCGCAGTCGACTGCTATCTGCGCTGCATCGATGCCGACGCGCTGTGCGAGGCGTTCTATCGCAACCTGATGCTGTGCTACCAGCGGCACGGCGACATCACCGAGGCGCTGGCGACCTACGATCGCCTGCAGGCGGTGCTGGCCGCGCACTTGAAGAGCGTGCCGTCGCCGGAAACGCAGGCCATCCGCGCCACCTTGCGCGTCTAGGCGAATTCACGGTCGCGCGCCGGCACGAAGTTCCTGCTCGAAGGCGCCGAAGATCTTCTCCAGGCCCACCTCGAGCACATGCGGCGCCACGTACTCGCGCCGTGGCCAGCCCGACCTGGGCGGCGCAATCTCGCGCAGTCGCACGGTGAGCGACACCTCCGTGCCTGCCGCGACCTCGAGCACCGCCGCGTTGATCACCACCTCCAGGCCCTGTGGCTCGAAGTGCACGAAGTTCGCCACGATACCCACATGCGGCTCGATCAGTCGCTGCAGCAGCGGGAGATCGGCCTGCGAGGCGACTTTCCATTCCTCGTCGCTCAAGGGCAGCGGCGCCTTGGCGGCCACCGCCAGATGGCCGAGGGCCAGATCCTGGCGCTCGGTGCGCATGCCCAGACCCGCGAGCGCGACCCGCATCGCGAGAAAGGCATCGGCCCGTGGAACCTTGTAGACACGCGCGCCCTTCTCCGCGAGCAGTTTCTCGTATTCGGTGCGAAAGCCCTGGTTGACCGAATTGATCGCACTGATCTTCTGCTGGTCACTCGCGCACCCGATCAGAATCACGGCCAGCAGAGCACTCGCCCAGGCACTCGAAACATGCCACGGGTGTCCAGCGGTGTTCGAGTCGCGTCGATCGTCCATCGGATTCATGGCGCCACCTTGCGTCGGGATCAACGTGCTGCGCCGGGCGCGGGTTCGGGCCGCGGCTGGAAGCTGCGGATCACCCGGTCGGCCTGACCGATCTCGGCGGGCTGGAGCCTGACCTTGACCCGGTCCCTCATGGCCTGCGCGCCGGTCTCACCTCCCTGTGCCGCGAGCGCATACCAGGAATACGCCTCGAGATCGCTGTGCTCCGCATCGCGACGCTGTTCGAGCGTGCGCCCCAGCAGCGCCTGCGCCCTCGGCACGCCCGCCTCGGCCCAGGGCTTGAGGATCGACTCCGCCTGCGCGTACTGGCCGCGCGCCAACGCATCCTCCGCGGCCTTGAGCCGTTCGTCGCGATAGGTCTTGCGGGCGACATCGTCGGGCGTGCGCTTCGGCACGTCGATGCGGGCCTCGACGACGGGTGGAGGCGCCGGCGCAGGGGCAAGCTCAGCAACCGCCATGGCGTCCGAGGCTGGCCGCGATGGCGCCTCAGAGACGACGGCGGCAGCGGATGACGCGAGTTGCCTGGGCGGCAGCGGCGGCTTGCTCTTGTCGGGCAGCGCCCTGGTGACGCCAGGCGATGGCGAGGCCGCGGCGACCGGCTTGGCCGTGTGCTCGATGGGGCTTGTCTGGCTGGCGGGTGGCGACGGCGCCGCGGTCACCGGCGCTGCCGCCGGCGGCGGCGCCGTGGCGACGGACGCCGCCGGCGTCCCACCCGATGCGGTTGGCGCAACCGCGGCCGCGGGCGCGGCCGGCTCCGGCGTGGCCTCGCGCCTGCCGGCCGGGGCGAGCCAGGCGCCTGCGGCAGCCAGCGACGTCGCAGCGGCCGCGCCAATCCACAGATGCCGGTGGCTGCGCAACCTGCTCGCGTCACGGGCAACGGTGTCGTCGATCACTTTGGCGGGCACCGCGGTCATGGCCGACGCAGGCGCGGCCGCGACGGGGCCGCCCGGCACTGCCGGTGCGGCAGGCGCGACGATTTCGCGCCGCCACTGCGCGAGCGTCTGCGGCCGATCGCGTTCGTTGAGTTGCAGCGCGTGATCCACCGCGGCCAGCAATCGCTCGTCGTAGCGACCTCGGCCGACATCGATCGCAGGGGGCAGGACTTCCTTGGCGCTGCCGAGCACGCCCTTGGCACGCGCCACGGCATCGAGCGGGGGTTGCCCCGAAATGGCGCGGTAGCAGGTGGCACCGAGCGCGTAGATGTCCGTCCAGGCCCCCTGCGTCGACGCGTCGCCGTAGTACTGCTCGAGCGGCGCATAACCGGGCGCGACGAGGATCGTCATCGTCTTCGAGCTGCCGAACGACTGCCGCGCCGAACCGAAATCGAGCAGAACCGGGCTGCCGTCCCGGCGGACATAGATGTTCTCGGGCTTGATGTCGCGATGGATGAAGCCCGACTCGTGAACCAGCTCGAGTCCCTCGACGATCGGCAGCAGAAAGTCAGTGAGCTGACGTTCGGCGAGGGTCCCGACGCGGCCGAGCAAGGTCGCCAGGTTTTCGCCCTCTTCGAAGCGCATCACCATGTACGCGGTGTTGTTGGCCTCGAAAACCGAGTACACGCGAACGATGTGCGGGTGATCGAAGCGCGCCAGCGTGCGCGCTTCAGCCAGGAAGCGCTCCAGACCCCAGGCGTAGCGGTCGGATTGCGACTCGGTGTGCGGTTGCGCAGACGCGTCGGATCGGCGACGCGCGATCTCGGCAGGCAGGTACTCCTTGATCGCAACGTGCCGGTCGAGGTTGGTGTCGTTGGCGAGGTAGGTGATGCCGAATCCGCCCTGGCCCAGCACGCGCTCGATCAGGTACCAATGCAATCGGTACCCGGCAGGCAACGCGTCCGGATGCGCTTCGGCAGTCATCACTCTCCTCGGGATGCACCCGGCGACCTGCAGCTCGCACGCTTGCTGTTTTGCTCAGGGCATCGCATTGAGAATAAGGCATAGCCCCACGACCCACCAGCCCCAAGGGGAGCGCGAGGATGGGGGGCTTGCCGCTCGGGAGCGGCGAGCCCCCGGGCGGTGTACCGCAGGGGCGCAGCCGACCTCAGAAGTTGCTCGCCGTGACGTCCACGCCCGCTGCGCTGAGCGTCAAGCGCGCCTTGCCGCCCACCGTGCCATCGGCGCCGATTTCGAAGCATGTCGACATCGATGCGACCTGGGTGCCCGCCAAGTCCATGGAGACGAGGTTCCAGCACATCAGGGCGTAGCCGGAGACCGTTTCGAGCAACCAGCTGCCGGCGGTGGTTCCGCCGACCGCGGCGGTGCTCGTGCAACCGACGAGGTCCGACAGGCCGAACAGCGGACCACCGCTGCCGATGGACGCGCTGTCGGGCAACGCCGAATTCGACGTGGCGACCGAACAGGTGCCGCCCTCGTCGAAGCCGATGACCGCCAACGACGTGGGGTCAAGATAGATCGTCTGTGCGGCGGAGTCCGACTGTCCCCCCGAGGCGATCGTCAAGGTCTCCTGGACTCGCCTGGCCATCACGCCATTGACCTGGAAAGCCCCGTCGGGAATCGGCGCGAAGTCCATCGTGATCGTGAATTGCTGCGAATTCGGAGCTGTGCCGGTGAGCGTCCACGAATGCGCGGTCGTCAGCAGCTGCGTCCAGGCGGACCTGACTGCATACGATGTCGGCGGTGGCGGCGGGTCGCCGCCACCGCCGCCGCATGCCGCCAGCAGCAGGATCGAAACCGCCGTGATGAACCACGAGTGGCAATGCCAGAGGCCGGCTCTGCCGAGCAGCGAGCGAGGTCTACCTCTGCCATTGCGAGATGAAGGGTGAGTGAGATAGGGACGTCGTGACATGTGGTGCTCCTGCGTGGTGGCTGTCCTTGGCGCCCGTGAGATCTCATGGCGCTGCGTGCATGGTCGATCTGCGTCCCCGACGGCTGACTCACCGACCGATGACGGATGACATACAGACGACGACGGCGTGCCTCGGCGACGCGTCGGGCACCTGTGCGATCCACGTCTCGGCTGCATTCGGGCCCCTGCTAGGACCTTTGCGGCGGGTCCTCTTGTCGTCCACGCCGAAGGCCCGGCCGTGGATTCGATAGAGTCACGCCATTGCGGGCGGAGGCCTGGCGTGCGGCCGCAGCGCCCGCGCAAGCGGCCTGCCGTCGATGCCGGGCGACCGGCTCCGGGAGGACATTGACGTGACGATCAAGCTCTATGCGTTCGACACCCCCAACGGGCGCAAGATCAGCGTGGCTCTCGAAGAAATGGGGCTGCCCTACGAAGTGCACGTCGTGGACATCGGCAAGGGCGAGCAATTCGACCCCGAGTTCCTGAAGATCAGCCCGAACAACAAGATCCCGGCGATCGTCGACACCGACGGTCCGGCGGGCGGCCCGATCAGCGTGTTCGAGTCGGGCGCGATCCTGATCTACCTGGGCGAGAAGACGGGCCTGTTCTATCCGCGCGACCTGGCCGCGCGTGTGCCTGTGCTGGAGTGGTTGATGTTCCAGATGGGTGGCTTCGGGCCGGTGCCCGGGCAGGTGCACCACTTCATCGCGTTGGAGGAGGATGGCGACCGCCGCTACGGCCTCGCCCGGTTCATGGCCGAGACGCGCCGGCTGTACGGCGTGATGGATCGGCGCCTGGCCGAGTCCGAATACTTCGCGGGCGAACTGTCGATCGCCGATTTCGCGATCATCGGCTGGGCCTGGCGGCACCCGCGGCACCAGGTCGACCTGTCCGAGTTCCCGCACGTGCAGCGCTGGTACAAGACCATGATGGCGCGGCCAGGCGTGGCTCGCGGTTTCGCGGTGCCCTTGCGCCGCGTCGCCGCGGCGACTTGAGCCTGCGCACCGGCGCGGATCCACACACGCTCTGGTCGCACGTGTCGTTGCCGGCGCGCCCGCGTGCCGCCCCGCGGCCCGCATCGGCTCAGCGGCTGCGGGCCTTGCGCGCGGGCGCCGGCAGGCGCGCCACCAGATCGATCAGCAGGCGGCGCGCCTCGCGGGTCAGCGGCGTCGGCGGCTTGGTGGCCGATTGGGCCAGGCACAGCACGCTCGGCAACTCGGGCCGGACGATGCGACGCACCACCAGCTCCGCCGCGCGGCCCGAGGCGACCACGGCACTGGCATTGAGCACCGCGTTGCCCATGCGTGCGCACACCAGGTCGATGATCGCCGGGATGCTCGAGACCTCGCAGTCGATGCGCAACGGCACGCCGGCCATCGTCGCCTGCGATTCGAGCAGCCTGCGCAGCGACTGGTGGCGCTCGGGCAGGATCAGCGGCACATCGCGCAGCTCTTGCAAGGGCACCGTGTCCGGCAGCACCCGCCGACTGCGCGGCGGCCGAGGTTGCACCAGGCACAGCGGCTCGCGCAACAGCGGGGCGACCTCCAGTGCCGCCGACGGCTCTGGGTTGTAGACCAGCCCCAGGTCGGCGCGCCCGCTCGCGATCCACTCGGCGATGTAGGCGCTCAGCCCCTCGATCAGGGTCACCCGCGCGCGCGGCAGCTTGCTACGGAAGGCCTCGATCAGCGGCTGCGTCAGGCGCCGGCCGATCGAGGGCGGCATTCCGATCGTGACCTGTCCGACCGGCGCGTCGCGCTGCGCACCGAGGTCGGCGCGGGCCTGCGCCACCTGCTGCAGGATCTGCACGGCATGCTCGAACAGGCGGCGGCCCGCAGGCGTCAGGCTGACACCCCTGCCGTTACGCAGCAGCAGGGTCTCGTGGAGATCGGTCTCGAGCAATCGCACCTGGCGCGACAGCGCGGGCTGCGCAATGTCGAGCACGCGGGCGGCCTTGCTGAAGCTGCCCAGCTCGGCCACGCGAACGAAGCTCTCGAGCTGACGCAGGTTCATGGACGCATCGATTCTATCGAGGGCTGCGGTGCGTCCCAGGGCTGCTTGACCCAGCGCAAGGGCGACCCGGGTGCAGCGGTTCAAGCTGCCGTTCACCGAGGAGACGCTCGAGATGATTCCCCAGGCCTTGCGCATCATCCAGGAGGAGCACCAGGCACTGTCGGCGATGCTGCTGTCGCTGTCGATGCTCGTTCGCCGCGCGCACCAGGACAAGAAGCCACCCCCGTTCGACGTGCTGCGCGCGATGCTGTTCTACATCGACGAGTTTCCGGAGCGCCAGCACCATCCGAAGGAGACGCAGTTGCTGTTCCCGAAGCTGCGCCATCGCTGCCCGGAGCTCGCACCGGTGCTCGATCAGCTCAACGAGGACCACGCCCGTGGCGAGGCGTCGGTGCGGGAGCTGCAGCACCGCCTGCTCGCCTACGAGCTGCTCGGCGAGCCGCGGCGCGAAGCCTTCGACAGCGCGGCCCAGGCCTTTGTCGACGGCTACCTGCGCCACATGGCGCTCGAGGAGAGCGCGGTGTTGCCTGCGGCGCGCGCCAACCTCGACGCGGCGGACTGGGCCGAACTCGGCGATGCCTTCGCCGCCAACCGCGACCCTCTCGCCGGCCACGGCGATCGCGACGCGTTCGGCACGTTGTTCCAGAAGATCGTGTCGACCGCCCCGGCGCCGATCGGCCTGGGGGCGTAGGCTCGACGCCGGCGGGCGCCTTCGCCGCGGCGGGACCATTCGCCCCTGGCGCGGCGGCGCATGTCGGCGGACGTCAGCGGGCGGTCGACATGCGCAGGCGCGTGCCGTCCGGCAGCGGCACCGCGCGGTGCAGCACGTCCTCGGCCAGCCACGCCGCCGAGCGGCGCGCGCGCTCGCACACCACCGGTAGCGGGATCTGCGTGTAGTCGTCGTTGAAGACCTCGAAGCTGTAGTCGCCTCGGTAGCCCATGCGGTCGAGTTCGATGACCAGACCGCGCAACTCGTCGCTATGAACACCCTCGCCGGGGAACACGCGGAAGTGGCGCGCGGTCTCGATGCGCTCCTCCACGGTGCGGATCTCCTGCCACATGAAGTCGGCCAGCTGCACGAGGAAGATCTTCTCGGGGTCGACGTCCTGCAACACCTCGGTGGGCGTGCGGGTCGCGAAACTGTGGAAGGAGTCGACGCCGACGCCGAGGTTGGGCGCATCGGCGCGCTC
>JAOUIM010000412.1 GCA_029884035.1 Aquincola sp.
GGTCGGGTGGGCTGGCCGTAACTTCGACGCGGGGCGCGAGCGCCATGCGATCGTGGTGTGGTGCGTGACGGTGGTCGCGCCTGCGCTGGCGGCATGCCTGGTGTATCTGGGCATTGCACACTACAGCCTGCTGGGGGCGTTCGCGTTCGACGTGGCGATCCTCTATCTCACGCTCGGTTTTCGCCAGTTCAGCCATTACTTCACCGACATTCGCGCTGCGCTGGACGGCGGCGACGAAGCCGAAGCACGGCGCCTGCTTGCCGATTGGCGCCACCTCGACGCGAGCGAGCTGCCGCGAAGTGAGCTGCTGCGGCACGTGCTCGAGCATTCGTTGCTCGCCGCGCACCGTCACGTTTTCGGCGTCTTCTTCTGCTTCATCGCGTTTTCGGCCCTCGGGCTCGGCCCCACCGGCGCCGTGTTGTACCGGATGGCCGAGTTCGCGAGCCGCTACTGGTCGTTCAAGAGCCGCTCTGGCGACGTGCCGGCCAACGAGCGGCTGACGCGGCTGTCGCGCACACTGTTCTCCCTGATCGATCACATCCCGGCGAGGTTGACGGCCTTCGGCTTCGCCGTGGTCGGCAATTTCGAGGAAGCGGTGAACGGATGGCGGCGCGACGCGGTGCTGTGGATGCACCGCAATGAGGGCATTCTGCTGGCCTCGGCTGCGGGAGCGATCGGCGTGCAATTGGGGGGCGAGACCGCTCCCGGGGTCACGCCCGATCGCTCACGGACCTTCGACCTCGCAGACGCGCCCGAAGCGGCCGCCGCGCGCGGCTCGACACCCGGGGCCCCGGTGCAGGCCGGCCACCTGCAAAGCGTGGTCGGGCTGGTGTGGCGCTCGGTCGTGCTGTGGTTGTTTCTGGCGGCACTGCTGTCGGTGGTCTACCTGCTGGGCTGACTACCATTTCTGTCGCGCGAGCTCGTCGCAGATCTCACCGTAGATCCGCCACCGCGAGGCGCTGATCTCGCCTCGCTCCACCGCCGCGATCACGGCGCAGCCCGGCTCGTGACGGTGGGTGCAGTTGTAGAACCTGCAATCGGCTGCGAACGCGCGCAAGTCCGGCATCAGGCCCGGCAGCTGCAGGGCCTCGACATGGCGCAGGCCAAATTCCTGGAAGCCTGGTGAGTCGATCAGCGCCGATTGTCTGGACTCGTCGAGCCAGTACAGGGTCGTGGTCGTCGTCGTGTGCCTGCCCGCCGACAGGGCGACCGAGATGTCACCGGTCTGGGCTGCGGCACCGGGCACCATGAGGTTGATCAGCGTGCTCTTGCCCATGCCGCTGGGTCCAAGCACCAGCGTCGTGCGCGAGGCCAGCAGCGGAGCGAGGAGGGCACGCGCCGCCTCGGGGGCTGCCTTCATCGCCGTCTCGTGCACGGGCACGCCCATTGCGCGATAGGGCGCGAGACGCTCGCGCGCCGCTGCAGCCTGCGGCAGGTCGCACTTGTTGAGCAGGACATGGGCCTGGATGCCTGCGCTGTCCGCGGCGACCAGCGCGCGCGCGAGCTGCGACTCGGAAAACGGCGGCTCACCTGCGACAAGCACCAGCACCTGGTCCAGGTTCGCGGCAAAGCTCTTGCTGCGCCACTCGTCCTGCCGGTGCAGCAAGTTGCGGCGCGCCTCGATGTGCTCGATCACGCCCTCGTCTCCGGTGGCCTGCCAGCGCACCAGATCGCCGACCACGGCATCGCTCTTCTTGCCGCGCGGATGGCAAATCGTGCGCTCGCCCTCGGGCGACTCGACGAGGAAGTGCCGGCCGTGTGCGGCCACGACACGCCCCAGATCGAGCGCGGCGAACTTCAAGCGGTCAGTGCGTCGACCTTGGCCGCGCAGATGAAGTCGTTCAGCGAGATGCCGCCCACCGAATGCGTATTGAACCGTACGCGGGCTCGGTTGTACGAGAACGTGACGTCGGGATGGTGGTCATCACGGTGGGCGATCCATGCCACCGCGTTGACGAAAGCCATCGTGCGGTGGTAGTCGGCGAAGCGGAAGGACTTTTCGATCGAGCCCTCGACGAGCGCCCAGCCCGGCACGCGCGCAAGGTGGGCTTCGACCTCGGCCGTGCTCATTGCAGCGTCGCCTCCGAGCGGCTCACAGCGCAGCGAGGCCAGGGGCGTGCTCACGCGGCGGGCTCCGCGCTCAACGCCGCCAGCCGCTCGGCCGCCGGCGGGTGCGAGTAATAGAACTTCGCGTACAGCGGATCGGGTGTCAGGGTGCCCGCGTTGTCCTCGTGCAGCTTGACGAGCGCCTGGGCCAGTTCGCGCCCATTGGACTGCGTGCACGCGTAGGCATCGGCCTCGAACTCGTGCTTGCGCGACCATGCCGAGGCCAGCGGCGCGAGCAGGAAGCCGAAAGGCGGAAGCGCGAACATCAGAAGCATCAGGGCCAGCGCATCGTTGGGCGCGGCCAGATTGGGCGTCACGCCGAGCCCGCTGAAGAACCACTGCTGCTGCGCCAGCCATCCGAGCAGAGCCAGGGCAGCCAGGCTGGCGGCGAAGATGCCGAGCATCCGCTTGGGCACATGCCTCAACTTGAAGTGGCCGAGCTCGTGCGCCAGCACCGCCTCCACCTCGCCTGGGGTCAGCCGCGCGAGCAGGGTGTCGTAGAACACGACACGCTTGGCCGCGCCCAGGCCGGTGAAGTAAGCGTTGCTGTGGGCCGAGCGCTTGCTGCCGTCCATCACGAACAAGCCCTTGGCGGCGAAGCCGCAGCGCGCCATCAGCGCCTTCACGCGTTCGGCGAGGGATTCGTCGGCGAGCGGCTGGAACTTGTTGAACAGCGGTGCGATCACGGTCGGGTACAGCACGAGCATCAGCAACTGGAAGCCAGTCCACGCGATCCAGGCCCACAACCACCACCAGGAGCCTGCGGCACCCATGATCCACAGGACGAGCGCCGCGATCGGCGTGCCGATGAGCACGCCCATGAGTACGCCCTTCGCGGCATCGATGACGTAGAGGCGCCAGGTCATGCGGTTGAATCCGAATCGCTGCTCGATGCGAAACGTACTCCAGACGTCGAGCGGCATCTCGATCAGGCCGCCGATCGCCGCTACTGCGCCGAGCAGGGCGAGCTGGTAGGCCATGCCGCCCCACCGCGGCAGGACCAGGTCGCGCAGGGCGCCGTTGAGCGCATCGAGGCCGCCGAGCAGCGTCCAGCCGACCAGAATCGCGGCGCCCACCGACATCGAGACGAGGCCGAAGCGCCCACGCGAGAGCGTGTAGTCGGCGGCCTTCTGATGCGCCTGGAGCGAGACCTGCCCAGCGAAGGCCGCTGGCACCGCAGCGCGATGCAGGGCCACGTGCCGCATCTGGCGCCACGCGAGCCAGGTCTTCAGCGCGAAACCCAGCACGATGGCGGCGGCAAACAGCGAGGAGAACGCGAGCGAAGGCATGGGCGGGAAGTGTAGGGCTGCGACAATGC
>JAOUIM010000046.1 GCA_029884035.1 Aquincola sp.
GAACTCGCCGAAGGGCAGGGCGCGCAGGTGGTCGCTGTCGGAAGGAAAGTCCGGCGTGTCGTCGAAACCGGGCGTGAAGGTCATGCGGCCCGCCAGATCGAAACGCCTCGAGTGGTAGGGGCACCGGATGTCGCCGCGGTGGCACGGCACGTCCACCAGCTGGTGACCTCGATGCGTGCACACGTTGGGCAGGCAGCGCAGCGTGCCTCCCGCGTCGCGCGACAACAGCAATGGCTCGTCGAGCAGGCCGGGCGTCATCAGGCGCGGCGACAGCGAGCCGGGCGCAGCGACGTCCGCCAGCGCGCCGATCCATTGCCAGCTTCGCGCGAACACGCGCTCGCGCACGGCGGCAAAGACGTCGTGGTCGAGGTAGAAGCGTGCATCGGGTGTGCGTGCGCGGCTGATATCGGGGTCGACGTTGAACTGCATCGCGATGGGCACGATAGCATCGTGACGATGATGTGCTTCGACCTCGGCGGCACTCTGGTCGCTTCGGTGCCGCCGGCCTGTGTCCGCTGACGGCTACCGACCGATGCAGGCGCTTCAGATCTTCGCCGGCCCGCGTGCCCGCGTGCATCTGCGCGATCGCGGCCTTGTCCCGGCCGACGTACGTGTGATTCCCGCTGCGGCTGGTGGCCCCAAGGGCCTCGTGCTCAATACGCTGGATCGCTTCCTGTTCGGCCACTGGTTGAGCGACGCCGCGCAGACGGTCCACCTGATGGGGGCATCGATCGGTGCCTGGCGCATCGCTGTGGCGTGCCGCGCCGATGCCGACGCGGGTTTTGCCGAACTCGCCGAGGACTACATCACCCAGGACTACCCGCGCGAACCGGGCAAGGCGCCCAAGAAGAAAGACGTGACGCGCGTGTTTGGCCAGATCCTCGAACAGCGCCTGGGCTTCCGGGCGGCCGAGCTGCTGGCGCACCCGAGGTTCCGCCCGCACGTGATCGCCAGCCGCGGCCGCCATTTGCTCGGGCGCGAGGGGCGCGTGCGCACGCCGATCGGCTACCTCGGCGCCTTCGCTGCCAACCTCGTGAGCCGCCGCGCGATGGGCGGCTGGCTCGAGCGGGTGATGTTCTCCGACCCGCGCGACGCGCTGCCCTTCTCGCTGCACGACTACCGCACGCGGCAGGTGGCGCTGACGCCGGTCAACCTTGCGAGCGCGGTGCTCGCGAGCTGCTCGATCCCGTTCTGGCTCGACGCGGTGCACGACATCGAGGGCGCGCCGCGGGGCGCCTACTGGGACGGCGGGCTGACCGACTACCACCTGCACCTGGATTACGCCCAAATGCGCGACGGCCTGGTGCTGTACCCACATTTCCAGGCCACGGTGGTGCCGGGCTGGCTCGACAAGGGGCTCAAGCACCGGCACAGCGCGACTGCACGGCTGTCCAACCTCGTGCTGCTGGCGCCCAATCCGGCATGGGTCACGGCCGTGATGCCCAACGCCAAACTGCCCGACCGCAGCGACTTCAAGGCCTACGGTGAACGCATCGCCGACCGACAGCGCGACTGGCGCCGCGCAGTGATGGAAAGTCAACGGCTGGCCGACGAGTTCGCCGACGCTGTCGCAAGGCCGTCGATCGACGCCCAGCCGCTGTCGTGAATCACCCGAGCAGCTGGTAGGGCCCGCCGCGGTCAAGGGCCCGTTTCCACGCCGACCGAGCCCTGATCGTCTCCAAGAAGGCTGCGAGGCGCGGCGCCTGCTGTGCACTGCCGCCGCGCGAGAGTGCCGCCTCGACCGGGAAGCTCATCATCACGTCCGCGGCTGTCAGGCTGTCACCAACGAACCAGCCGCGCTGGCCGAGCTCGCTTTCCATGAAGGCCAGGTTGCGGTCGAGGTTGGGCTGCACGAAGTTGCCCATCACGTTGTCGGCGATCGCGCGGGCGATCGGGCGCGCGAAGAAGGGCATCGGTGCGGAACGGATCTTGCGGAACACCAGGGCCATTAGCAGCGGCGTCATCGCCGACCCCTCGGCGAAGTGCAGCCAGTAGGTGTAGCGGCGATGGTCTGCCGTTCCCGCCTCTGGGCGCAGCGCCCCGCCGGCCTTGTCGACGAGGTACTCGACGATGGCGCCCGTTTCGGCCACGGTGACGGCGCCGTCGGTGATCACCGGCGACTTGCCCAGCGGGTGCACGTGCGTCAGCTCCGGCGGCGCCAGTGATGTCTTTCTGTCGCGCGCGTAGCGTTTCACGTGGTAGGTCAATTCGAGTTCTTCGAGCAGCCACAGCACACGCTGCGAGCGTGAATTTTCAAGGTGGTGGACGGTGATCATCGGTGCGGTGGCCCTTCGCCAGGCCGGGTGGTTGGGTGTTGCGGTGGGTTAGGCCGTGAGCATCTTGTTGACCAGCTCGGGTGTCGTCGACGCGCCGTACTTGCGCATCAGGCGCGCACGGTACACGTCCACGGTGCGCGGGCTGATGCCCAGCTTCTGGCCGATGCGCTTGGAGGTCAGGCCCTCGATCAGGAGTGCGGCGATCTCCCGCTCGCGTGCAGTCAGCGCGGCGGTGACTTTGCGCCGTGCCGAGAGGTCTTCGAAGCTCCAGATGCCCGCGGCATGCGGACGCTTCGGATCGAGCGCACGGCCCGATACATGGCACCAGAACAGCTCACCGGTCAGGCGCTTCATGATGCGTTCGTCGGCGTAGTAGCCCTTGCGGTCCAGGCTCGCGACGATCCGCGCACCGGTGCGCTCGAACTCCTCGTGTGTGGGATACAGAAGCTCGAAGCTGCGACCGGCGAGCTGGCTCGAGTGCTGGGCGCGAAACATGCCCAGGAGCTGCTGATTGCAGGCGACCATCAGGCGGTCACGCGAGATGACGAGCCCCACGGGCGCCTGCTCGAATGCAGTGCGGTACTCCTCTAACAGCATGTAGTTGATTCTACGTAACCAGTACGTAATGGGCTACGTAGTACGCTTCGCGCTTCTTTCCAGGCTCGTTGCGGAGGGCATCCGGATGAAGAAGATCTACCCGAGCGCGAAAGCGGCGCTCGACGGCATCGTCAGGGACGGTCAGTTGCTCGCCGTCGGCGGCTTCGGCCTGTGCGGCATCCCCGAGGCGCTGATCGACGCGCTGCGCGACAGTGGGGTCAAGAACCTGACCGTGATCTCGAACAATGCCGGGGTCGACGGCTTCGGCCTGGGCAAGCTGCTCGACACGCGGCAGATCAGGAAGATGATCTCGAGCTATGTCGGAGAGAACAAGGAGTTCGAGCGCCAGTACCTGGCTGGCGAACTCGAGCTCGAATTCACGCCGCAGGGCACGCTGGCGGAAAAGCTGCGCGCCGGCGGCGCGGGCATCCCGGCCTTCTTCACGCGCACCGGTGTTGGCACGATGGTGGCCGATGGCAAGGAGACGCGCGAGTTCGACGGCAAGCTCTATGTGATGGAGCGCTCGCTGGTGCCCGATGTGTCGCTGGGCAAGGCCTGGAAGGCCGATGAGAGCGGCAACCTCGTCTTCCGCCGCACCGCGCGCAACTTCAACCCGGCCGCGATCATGGCCGGCAAGATCAGCGTGGTCGAGGTCGAGGAGATCGTTCCCACCGGCAGCTTCGATCCGGACGCGGTGCACCTGCCGGGCATCTACGTGCACCGGCTGGTGCTCAACGCTCGCCCGGAGAAGCGCATCGAGAAGCGCACCCTGCGCGACAAGACGACCGCCTGACGGCAATACCGAGGATCACACCATGGCCTGGACCCAAGACCAGATGGCGGCGCGCGCCGCGCAGGAACTGCAGGACGGCTTCTACGTCAACCTGGGGATCGGGATCCCCACGCTGGTGGCCAACTTCGTGCCGAAGGACATCGAGGTCTGGCTGCAGAGCGAGAACGGCATGCTCGGCATCGGGCCGTTCCCGACCGAGGACGAGATCGACGCCGACCTGATCAACGCCGGCAAGCAGACCGTGACGACGATCCCTGGCAGCAGCATCTTCGGCAGCCACGATAGCTTCGCGATGATCCGCGGCGGAAAAGTCAACCTGTCGATCCTCGGCGCGATGCAAGTCAGCGCCCAGGGCGACCTGGCCAACTGGATGATTCCGGGCAAGATGGTCAAGGGCATGGGCGGCGCGATGGACCTCGTGGGCGGCGTCAGGAGCGTGGTCGTCCTGATGGAGCATGTGGCCAAGAGGAAGGATGGCGGCATCGATCTCAAGATCCTGCCGCAGTGCACGCTCCCGCTGACGGGCGTGGGCGTGGTCGATCGCATCATCACCGACCTGGCGGTGCTCGACGTCACGCCGCACGGACTCAGGGTCGTCGAGCTGGCGCCAGGGGTGACGCGCGACGAACTTCAGTCCAAGACCGGCGTGCCCCTGCAGTAGGCGCGGCCTCGGCGCTGCCCGGACAGCGCCCCGGGGCGGGCGGGTCCGCCCTAGCCGCGGCCGCCCATCGCCCGATCGAAGTCCGACAGCGAGGCTTCCGTCACTTCCAGCTTGTGATCGACGAAGAAGGACGAGCGAGGCTGCAGCAGTTCAGCCTGGCGTTGCAGGCGTTCCCGGGTGGCGATCGCATCGACGAGGCACTCGCGCAGCGCAGCCAAACCCGATGCGAGAGGCGCCTTGGCGACGCTGTCAAGTTGCTCGAGGGTGCGCTGCAAGGCTTGCAGTGAAAGATCGTGCAGGAACAGCGTGCCCTTGCGCCACAGGTAGTGTTCAACGGTGGCGAGGTGGCGGAAGACCTTGCGCGAGCTCGGCGCGGCGTCGAGCGCGACGCCCAGCGCCGCGTGCATGCGCAGCGCGCGCTGGTCGTCGTGCGGAGGCTGTGACGTCGGGGCTGAGGCGTTGCGGCTGGCCATGGCCTGAGTTTCGTTGGCACCCGCCTTGGCACATCGTGGACACATCACGGCCACACGCGTTGCGACCAACATGATCGGGATTGCGAGAAATGTTTCGCTATCCTCGCCGGTGCAAATTCACGGGCTGCAGGAGGCGACGGATGAGACGGGCTTGGTTGTCGGGTGCCCTGCTGCTGCTGGCGAGCTGTGCATCGGCACCGCCACCGCACGCGTGGAAGTACTCAGTCCCGCAGTTGCCCGAGGGCGCGTCGGGCTACACCGACAAGCCCGGCTGGTCGGCCAAGCGCTTCATGGTTGCGGCGGCCAACCCACTGGCCACTGACGCGGGCTACCAGATCCTCAAGGCTGGTGGCAACGCTCTCGACGCAGCGATTGCCGTGCAGATGGTGCTGGCCCTGGTCGAGCCGCAGTCCAGCGGCATCGGCGGCGGCGCCTTCCTCCTGCATTGGGACGGACGGTCGCTCGCCGCATGGGACGGACGCGAGACTGCGCCGGCTGGAGCCGACGAAAGATTGTTCCTGCTGCCCGATGGCAAGCCGATGGCCTTCCTCGACGCGGTCGTCGGTGGCCGCTCGGTCGGCGTGCCGGGCACCGTGCGCATGCTCGAGGCGGCTCACCGGCAACACGGCAAACTGCCCTGGTCGATCCTGTTCCAGCCGGCGATCACACTGGCCGAGCAGGGCTTTCGCATGAGCCCGCGGCTGCATGCGCTGCTCCACGCCGAGACCGCCCTGAAGGCAGATGCACAGGCGCGCGCGTACTTCTACAACACCGATGGCGAGCCGCTCGCGGTCGGCACATCGGTACGCAACCCGGCACTGGCCGAGGTCTTGCGCGGCATCGCGGCACGTGGCAGCGCGGCGCTGAACGCCGGTCCGGTGGCGGCCGACATCGTCAGGCGCGTGCGTGGGCATGCCACCAACCCGGGCCGCATGAGCGAGACCGACCTCGCGGGCTACGAGGCGAAGACGCGCGAGGCGATCTGCACCGACTGGAAAGTGGTCTACCGCGTCTGCGGCTTTCCGCCGCCGTCGTCGGGCCACCTCGCGGTGATGCAGATCCTCGGCCTGGTCGAACGCACGCCGCCGGTCGCGCAGCCCTTGGTCGATAAGCTGCCGAGCCCCGATTGGCTGCACGCCTACACCGAGGCGGCGCGGCTGGCCTATGCCGATCGAGCGCAATATCTCGGCGACCCCGAGTTCGTGCCGCCGCCGGCCGGCCGCTGGACCAGCCTGCTCGACGACGCCTATCTGAAGCAGCGCGCCGCCCTGATCGGACGCGAGAGCATGAGAACCGCCAAGCCGGGTGTGCCGAGTGGCGCGGTCGGCGCGCGCGGGGCCCAGGCCGAGCAGTTGGAGTCCGGCACCAGCCACATCTCCGTCGTCGATGGCGACGGGCACGCCCTCGCGATGACCTCGACGATCGAGGCTGCGTTCGGTGCACGACTGATGAGCGACGGTGGCACCGGCAAGGCCGGTGGTTTTCTCCTCAACAACGAGCTCACGGACTTCTCCTTCGCGCCTGCCGACAGCGAAGGCAAGCCGATCGCCAACCGCGTGCAGCCCGGAAAGCGGCCCCGCTCGTCGATGAGCCCGACGCTCGTGTTCGACAAGCGCGACGGACAACTCGTCATGAGCCTGGGCTCACCGGGCGGCGCTGCGATCATCCATTTCACCGCAAAGACGCTGATCGGCGCGCTCGATTGGGGGCTCGATGCGCAGCGCGCGATCGACCTGCCCAACTTCGGCAGCTTCAACGGACCGACGGTGCTCGAGCGCGGCCGCTTCCCGGCGGCAACGATCGAAGCGCTGAAGGCGCGGGGCCATGTCGTCAACGAGATCGAGATGACCAGCGGCCTCCAGGCGATCCAGCGCCGCGGCGCCGGTTGGTTCGGCGGTGCCGACCCCCGCCGCGAAGGCGTCGTAATGGGCGAGTGAGGCGCCCTCGACCTCCGGCGGTTGGTCAGGTGCAGGCGCAGTGAATGTGCGCCCCCATCGATCATCGAAGCCCGTGCTTCGACGCGCATCGTGGCGATAGCCTGCTCAGGGCCAGCGCCGTCCGCTGGACGTGCGCAGGCGGTCGAAGCCAGCGCTCAGCGCGCGCGCCGGCTGAACAGCCAGCTCATCACCCCCGGATCGGCCGAAGGATGGGCGCGGCTCGCGATCAGGTTCGACGAGAGGTAAAGCGCGTTGACCAGTCGGGCGGCCCGCTCTTCGCTCATGCCGGGCAGCGCCGAGATCCTGCGCAGCGGGGCCGACTGCTCGCGCATGCGCTTGATCGTCGGTCCAAGCGCACCCGGCGTGGGCAGCGATTGCGTTGCCGGGTCGCGCAGGGCCCGGTACGTGGCCGCGCCGGCGATTTCGTGCAGGAGATCGGCGCGCGGCCCGTCGAGCGCCAGACGCCACAGCGCCGGCGTCAACGGGTGATAGGACTCGCCGGCGGCGACGCGGTCATGCATCCAGTGCCCGGGCGGCCGCACACCGGGCGGCTCGATCTCGAGCGTCTGCAGGAGGGATAACTCTCGCCGCGTGGCGAGCAGCAGGCTGCACGGCGAGTGATAGACCATCTGCTCGGGAAACAGCGTCACCGGCCAGACGCGGTCTCCACACTGCAGGTAGATCAGCGCCGGCTCTTTCAGGCGCAGGATCGCGGCGACGGCCTCGAGCGCATCGGCGCTATCGCGCCTGCGCTCCAGCAACCGTAGTTCCGCCTGCATCGTGCTCGACAGTTGCGTCTGTCGCTGAAGCCTAGCGTGCGACGACGACGCAGCGTGACGCATCTCGTCGAACTCACTGAGTGGCCAGAGGGCGGACGTCTCAATCTCGGGCATGCTGATCCTTGCAGGCAGGAAGGCAGGGAGTGTAGGCAGGTGCGGCTCGCAAGGTGCTGCCAGGAGCAACAGGTTGAAACTTGCCTGTCGTGTTGCCGTTCCCGCGCCGCGCCCGGCCCGATGGCACGACCTCCGGTGCTTCAGTCTGACAGCTTGTCGGTGATTCCGAGCAATGGCAGGGTGCCTTCGCCCGCACCGCCCAGCAGGCCGGCGCGCGAGTACACGCCCAGCTTGTCGCGTGTGTCGTCGATGTCCAGGTTGCGCATCGAGAGCTGGCCGATGCGGTCGGCGGCGGTGAACGCGCCAACGCCACTTTCCATCGTCAGGCGCTCCGGGTGGTAGGTGAGGTTGGGGCTCTCGGTGTTCATGATCGTGTAGTCGTTGCCACGCCGCAGCTCGAGCGTCACTTCGCCGGTGACCGCGCGCGCCACCCAGCGCTGCGCCGTCTCGCGCAGCATCAGCGCCTGCGGGTCGAACCAGCGGCCGTGGTACAGCAGCTTGCCCAGGCGGCGGCCGTTGGCGCGGTACTGCTCGATCGTGTCCTCGTTGTGGATGCCGGTGACCAGGCGCTCGTAGGCGATGTGCAGCAGCGCCATGCCAGGGGCCTCGTAGATGCCGCGGCTCTTGGCCTCGATGATGCGGTTCTCGATCTGGTCGCACATGCCCAGGCCGTGGCGGCCGCCGATGCGGTTGGCTTCCTCAAACAGGGCGACGGCGTTGGCGAAGGTCTGGCCGTTGAGTGCAACGGGCACGCCTTCTTCGAAGCGCACCGACACGGTCTCGGCTTTCACTGCCACGTCGTCGCGCCAGAACGCCACCCCCATGATCGGCTTGACGATGTGCATGCCGGCGTTGAGGAACTCGAGATCCTTGGCCTCGTGCGTGGCGCCGAGCATGTTCGAGTCGGTCGAGTACGCCTTCTCGACGCTCATCTTGTAGTCGAAGCCGTTGGCGATCAGGAACTCGCTCATCTCCTTGCGGCCGCCGAGTTCGTCGATGAAGGTCTGGTCGAGCCAGGGCTTGTAGATGCGCAGCTTCGGGTTGGCGAGCAGGCCGTAGCGGTAGAAGCGCTCGATGTCGTTGCCCTTGTAGGTGCTGCCGTCGCCCCAGATGTCGACGCCGTCCTCGCGCATCGCGATCACGAGCGCGGTGCCGGTGACGGCGCGGCCGAGCGGCGTGGTGTTGAAGTAGGTCGCTCCCCCCGTGCTGATGTGGAACGCGCCGGACTGGATGGCGGCGATGCCTTCGGCGACGAGCTGCGGCCGGCAGTCGATCAGGCGCGCGATGTCGGCACCATAGGCTTTCGCTTTTCGAGGAATCTCGTCGTAGTCGCTCTCGTCGGGCTGGCCGAGGTGCGCGGTGTAGGCGCAGGGGACGGCGCCCTTCTTGCGCATCCACAGCACTGCGGCGCTGGTGTCGAGGCCGCCGGAGAAGGCGATGCCGACGCGTTCACCGGCAGGAAGTGATTGGAGGATGTGGGCGGGCATGGGATTGATCTGGGATTCAACCGATCAGGCGAAGGTGACCGGGATCTTCCCGATTTTGGCTTGCCACTCGCGCGGCCCGGTCTGGTGCACGCTGGTGCCGTCGGAACTGACCGCCACCGTGACCGGCATGTCCTTGACGTCGAACTCGTAGATCGCTTCCATGCCCAGGTCGGCGAAGCCGACGACCTTGGCGCCCTTGATCGCCTTGGAGACCAGGTAGGCCGCGCCGCCGACGGCCATCAGGTAGGCGCTCTTGTGTTTCTTGATCGCCTCGATCGCCACCGGCCCGCGCTCGGCCTTGCCGATCATCGCAATCAAACCGGTCTGCGCCAGCATCATCTCGGTGAACTTGTCCATGCGCGTCGCAGTGGTCGGGCCGGCGGGGCCCATCACCTCGTCGCGCACCGGATCGACCGGGCCGACGTAGTAGATGACCCGGTTGGTGAATTCGACCGGCAGCTTGTCGCCCTTGGCCAGCAGGTCCTGGATGCGCTTGTGCGCCGCGTCGCGGCCGGTGAGCATCTTGCCGGACAAGAGCAGTGTGTCGCCGGGCTTCCAGCTGGCGACCTCGGTCTTGGTCAGCTTGTTCAGATCGACGCGTCTGCTCTTGTTGTAGTCGGGCTGCCAGTGCACGTCCGGCCAGAGGTCGAGGCTTGCCGGCTCCAGGTAGGCTGGACCCGAGCCGTTCATCACCACATGCGCGTGTCGTGTCGCGGCGCAGTTGGGGATCATCGCCACCGCCTTGCCCACAGCGTGCGTCGGCCAGGTCTTGATCTTGACGTCGAGCACGGTGGTCAGCCCGCCCAGGCCCTGCGCGCCGATGCCCAGTGCGTTGACCCTGTCGCAGAGTTCGACGCGCAGCTTTTCTTCGTCGGTCTTCGGGCCGCGCTGCTTCAATTCGAACATGTCGATGTCTTCCATCAGCGCTTCCTTGGCCATCGCCATCGCCTTTTCGGCCGTACCGCCGACGCCGATACCGAGCATGCCCGGCGGGCACCAGCCGGCGCCCATGGTCGGCACGGTCTCGAGCACCCAGTCGACCAACGAGTCGCTGGCCTTCAACATCTTGAAGTTGCTCTTCATCTCAGAGCCGCCGCCCTTGGCAGCGACGCCGACGCCGAGCTTGTCGCCGGGCACGACGGTGGTGGCCAGCACCGCGGGCGTGTTGTCCTTGGTGTTGGCGCGCGAGAACAGCGGGTCCTTCACGACCGAGGCGCGCAGCTTGTTGTCGGGATCGAGGTAGGCGCGGCGCACGCCTTCGTCCACCGCTTCCTGCAGGCCGCCGGGGCCGAAGCCTTCCCAGCGCACCTCCATCCCGACGTCGAGGAAAACGTTGACGATGCCGGTGTCCTGGCAGATCGGCCGCTTGCCTTCGGCGCACATCTTGGAGTTGGTGAGGATCTGCGCGATCGCATCCTTGGCCGCGGGGCCTTGCTCCGCCGCATAGGCGCGCGCCAGGTGCGCGATGTAGTCGGCCGGGTGGTAGTAGCTGATGTACTGCAGCGCGGCGCGCACGGTTTCGATCAGGTCGTCGCGGCGGATGGTGGTGGGCATGACGGTCTAGATGTCTGGGTGGTGACACGCGAATTGTGCAGCCGCCGCGATGGGATCGAGTTGACCTGGGCCGCATCTCCGATCGCAGGGCGCCGACTCGGTCGCTTTGTCGGGCTGCGCTGGCGGCACCAAGCCCCAGGGGCCATGGACCCGATCAACCGATTCGGCCTGTGGCGCGTTAGGAGGGCGCTGCGGCGATGCCGCGCTTCAATGAAGGATCGATCCATGCAACGTGCTTTGCGCCTGTTTGTGCCTGCCATGACCCTGTCGCTGCTCGCGGCGTGCGCCAGCCCGGTGGCCCGCAACGAGCCGGTTTACGGCGGCTCGCGCTCGGGTTCATCGTCGTCCTATGCGGGCGTGGCCTATGGCCAGGTGCGCAGCATCGAATCCGTCGGCGCCTTGCAGGACCAGCCGCAAGGTGCTGGCGCCGTGGCCGGCGGCATCATCGGGGCGGTGGTCGGCCGCCAGTTCGCCGACAGCCATCACGGCCGCAACGTCGGCACGGTGGTCGGCGCGGTTGGTGGCGCGGTGATCGGCAATGAGATCGAGAAGAACGCGCGGCGCGACTCGGCGGGCGTGCGCATCGTCGTGCAGCTCGAGCAGGGGGGCACGCGCAGCTTCGAGTTCAAGAGCGCGGGCGACCTGCGCGTGGGCGATCGCGTTCGCGTCGAGGGCAACCAGCTCTACCGGCTGTAGAATTGTCGGCAACATTCCAACCAGCAAGGGCGAGAAAGGCATGTGGGTTGTGACACCGCGAACTACCAGCACCGCATAGGTGTCGTCGCTCGCGCTCGTCTGCCACCGATCCTTTTCCCTTCCTGCTGATCCCAAAGCGCGGCCTGGTCCGCGCTTTTTTGTTTCCCCGGAGTGATTGCCATGATCTCGATCCAATTGCCCGACGGCTCGAAGCGCCAGTACCCGGCGCCGCTGACGGTGGCCGAAGTGGCGTCTTCGATCGGCGCCGGTCTGGCCAAGGCGGCGCTGGCCGGCCGCGTCGACGGCAGGCTCGTCGACACGCGCCACGTCGTCGATCGCGACGCGACGCTGGCCATCGTCACCGACAAGGATGCCGATGGGCTGGAGCTGCTGCGCCACTCGACGGCGCACCTGCTGGCCTACGCGGTCAAGGAACTGTTCCCCGACGCGCAGGTGACGATCGGGCCGGTGATCGAGAACGGCTTCTACTACGACTTCTCATACAAGCGGCCGTTCACGCCCGAAGACCTTGTGGCGATCGAAAAGCGCATGGGCGAACTCGCGGCGAAGAACGAACCGGTCACGCGCCGCGTGCTCCCGCGCGACGAGGCCGTCGCCTACTTCAAGTCGCTCGGCGAGCACTACAAGGCCGAAATCATCGCCAGCATCCCGGCCGGCGAAGACGTGTCGCTGTATCGCGAGGGCGCTTTCGAGGACCTGTGCCGCGGACCGCACGTGCCGAGCACGGGCCGCCTGAAGCACTTCAAGTTGATGAAGGTCGCTGGCGCCTACTGGCGCGGCGACCACCGCAACGAGATGCTTCAGCGCATCTATGGCACGGCCTGGGCGACGAAGGAAGAACTGCAGCAGTACCTGACGATGCTCGAGGAGGCCGAGCGCCGCGACCACCGCAAGCTCGGCCGCGAGCTCGACCTGTTCCACCTCGACGAGCACAGCCCCGGCACGGTGTTCTGGCACCCGAAAGGCTGGACAGTGTGGCAGGAGGTCGAGCAGTACATGCGCCGGGTGTACCGCGACAACGGTTATCAGGAGGTCAAGGGTCCTCAGATCCTCGACCAGGGCCTGTGGGAACTGACGGGCCACTGGGACAAATACCGCGAAAACATGTTCACGACGGAGAGCGAGAAGCGGCACTACGCGCTCAAACCGATGAACTGCCCCGGCCACATCCTGATCTTCAAGCAGGGCATCAAGAGTTACCGCGATCTGCCGCTGCGCTATGGCGAGTTCGGCCAGTGCCATCGCAACGAACCCACGGGCGGGCTGCACGGCATCATGCGGGTGCGTGGTTTCACACAGGACGACGGCCATATCTTCTGCACGGAAGAGATGATCCTGCCCGAGTGTGTGGCCTACACGGCGCTGCTGCAGAAGGTCTACGCAGATTTCGGCTTCACCGACATCCTCTACAAGGTGGCCACGCGGCCGGACAAGCGCATCGGGTCGGACGAGGTGTGGGACAAGGCCGAGCATGCGCTGATGGAGAGTCTGCGTCGCTCGGGCGTCGATTTCGTCACTTCCCCGGGCGACGGCGCCTTCTACGGGCCGAAGATCGAGTACACGCTCAAGGACGCGCTGGGGCGCCAGTGGCAGTGCGGCACGATGCAGGTCGATTTTTCGATGGCGGCACTGCTGTCAGCCGAATACGTGACCGAGTCCGGCGAGCGCCGACCTCCGGTCATGCTGCACCGGGCGATCGTCGGCAGCCTGGAGCGCTTCATCGGGATCCTGATCGAGCAACATGCCGGGGCGCTCCCCGCCTGGCTCGCTCCGGTGCAGGCGGTGGTGGCCTCGATCACCGAAGGTCAGGGCGACTACGCCCGGGAGGTGGCGAAAACGCTTCAAAAACAAGGAGTTAGAGCGCAGGTTGATTTGCGGAACGAGAAAATCACGTATAAAATCCGCGAGCATTCGTTGCAGAAGGTTCCGTACATCCTTGTCGTGGGCGACAAGGAGAAGGCCAGCGGGACCGTTGCCGTTCGCGCCCGGGGCAACCAAGACCTCGGTGTGATGCCCCTCGACTCCTTCGTCCAGAAGATCGGGGAAGTCATCCGCACCAAGGTGTGAAAGAGGCCCGACAAGGTCTCTGGGGGAGTCCAGGCGCGTTTCATTTTTTGTTCGGGCGCTTGGCCTTGCGTCCGTGAAGAGGCTGCCACCATCGCTACTTTTCTCGACCGCCGCACTCCCAACGTCGAGCGCAAGCATCGGCTGAACCGTGAGATCAATGTCCCTGAAGTACGCCTGATCGGCGTCGAGGGCGAACAACTCGGCATCGTGAGCATCATGGAAGCCC
>JAOUIM010000413.1 GCA_029884035.1 Aquincola sp.
TCGCGGTGGCGGTCGGACTCTGGCTCACATTGACCTGCGGCGACGGCCTGAGTGCCGTGGCCGCATTCAGCGCCATCGCGACGGTGCACGACACCGTCAACAACCCAAGCTTGATGCCGACTTTCACGTTGAACCTCCCGATGAAGTGCGCGCAGTCATCTGACATCGACCTCCGACCTCGCGAATGCATGCGCGACGGTCACGGAGAAAGTCTGCGCGCGCCGACGGGCGATCGCCTTGAGTTGGCTCACCGACGAAGCCGCATTTCGCGCCCCGGGGCATGGTCGGCCCCTTGTGAGGTGTGTCGTGTCGGCCCGGCCGCATGCGACGATGACAGTCATGGCACATGACGCCGATCGCCGTCCCCCATCGACCTGGCCTCGCGAGTACGGGCTCGTCCGACCAGACGGCGGTGCGTGGATCTGGCTGAGCGACACGCATGTCCTGGCAGCACTGGCTGCAGCCGCTCCGGTCTGGGCCCTGCTCGTGATGACCGTTGGTGATCGCATGCACGTCACGACCGGCTGGGCGGGTTGGATCACTCTCGTGCTCGCGCAGCCGCTCATCGAGGAGATCGTCTTCAGGGGCGTGCTGCAGGGACAACTGCTGCAGATGGGCCTTTCGCGGCGACATGGCCCATTCACGAATGCCAATCTCGTGACGACGGTGTGCTTCGTCGGCGCGCACCTGTTCACGCAACCGCCGGCTTGGGCGCTCGCAGTGTCAGTGCCATCTCTGGTGTTCGGCCACCTGCGCGAACGATTCGGCAGCGTGTGGCCGGCCGTGTTCGTTCACGCCATCTACAACGCCGGCTTCGCACTGGCTGCGTGGTGGGTTCACGCGTAATGGAAGTACTCCAACCTTCCGCACATCACGCGGATTGATCGAAATCCTTTGTCGCGATGAAACGCGCGTCGCTCGGTGAGCGTGTTGCGTGGGCTCAATTCATTTTCGACCGCGTTTTCAAGAATGTCCCCGAACACGAGAGACAAGAGAAAGGGACATCATGAACAAGTGGCTGAGTGGCACGTTGGTCGCGTGCACGTTGGGGTTGCTGGTGGCTTGTGGCGGCGGCTCGGACAATCCGCCACCGAGGCCCGCCGCACCCAGTTCTCTGTCGGTCGAGCCCGGCGACGGAATGAACACGGTGCAGTGGCCGGCCGTGGCCGGCGTGACCTCGTACAACCTGTACTGGGCGGAGACCACGCCTGTCGCGAAGGCGACAGCGCAGATGGTCGCGGGGGCGGTATCGCCGTATCTGCATACCGGGCGGACAAACGGCAGGCTCGTCTATTACGCCGTCACCTCCGTCAACGCCAACGGCGAGAGTGATCTGTCGACCGAGGTCGGTGCCATGCCGGTCGCACCGGTTCCTGCCCCGCCAGGCACCGTCAATGCGACACCGGGTGACACCATGGTCACGATCGACTGGGCGCCTGTATCCCGCGCCGACTCGTACAACCTGTACTGGTCGACAGCTGCCGGGGTCGTGCCGGGCGGTGCAGGCGTGACCAAGATCGGCAACATCCAGGCGACAAGCTATGCGCACGTCAACCTGACGAACGGCACGACGTACCACTATGTCGTGTCCGCGTCGAACACGGGTGGCCAGAGCGTGGCATCGACGGAGGTCTCAGCCACGCCGCTGCCGCCGGCACCCGGCGCACCCGCGAACCTCACGGGAACCACGGGTGACACGCATGTGCACCTGTCGTGGTCGTCTTCGCTGGGCGCCACCTCGTACAACGTGTACTGGGCGAGCACCGCGGGCATCGTGCCCGGCGCGCCAGGGGTCACGCAGATCACCGGCATCGTGGCGACCAGCTACGAGCCGAGCGGGCTGACCAACGGAGACACGTACCACTTCGCGGTCAGCGCCGTCGGAGCAGGTGGCGAAAGCGCGTTGTCGGCCGAGATCGCCGTGCGGCCACTGCCGCCGGCTCCTCCGGCACCGCTGGGTCTGACGGCCATCGCGCCGAAGGACGTGACGCAGGTGACCGTGCAATGGTTCGACGTCACCGATTATCCGTCGGCGACCGCACCGATCCAGGTGGGCTACAACCTCTATCGCGGTCTGCAGCCAGGCGTGGCGACGTACTACAAGGACGCGTCGCGCGCGACCAAGTTCGCGAACGTGACGGCGCCATTCGTCGACGCGGCGGTCTCCAACGCCACGACCTACTACTACGTGGTGACCAGCTTCGTGCCGGCACTTCCGGATGTCGAGAGCGCTGCTTCCGGCGAAGTCTCGGCCACGACCGGTCGTGCAGGGGGCGGCGGAGGCGGGGGCGGCGGCGGTGGTGGTGACACCGGCTTCGGCAACAACCTGTCATTCCCGCTGGTGTTCGCCGACGGATACGGCGTCGCCGGCGCGAAGATCGCTGGCACGTGGCCGGGCGTCGGGCCGTTCACCACGGTGCCGAGCTTCGACTTCAACACCGGACTGCGGCCGCTGTCAACGGAGACTCTGAGTGCGTTCCCGCTGCTGAGCAGCAACACGGCTGTTTCGCTGGGTGGGGTGACGTACTACCCGCAGGCCACGGCGAGCACCTGGCAGGCCGAATGGCGCAACAACGCCACCGGAGCACAGATGGAGGTGATCGTCGACTGGGGTGACGCGCTGCTGAGCAAGACGTATACCGCCAGTTCGATCGTGCGCATCGAGACGGTGCTCAAGCAGGACGCAACCATCGCCGGCGTCACCGACACGATGACCGCCTACCGGATGGCGCTGCTGTCCGGTTCGCGGACCACCGAGTTGCAGGGAACGGATGGAACGACCCTCGCGTCAGCGCCTCGCAATGTCTTTGCGATCAACGCGCGGCTGAAGATCGAGAAGATCGCGACCGGCGGTGGCGCCGACACGGTCGTCTTCGACAAGGCCGTCTACGAAGGCTTCGGCACTTCGGAAGAAGGCGGGGGTGGCAGTACCGTGGTGTCGACCAAGTACGGCGCCGAGTTAAACGTGGGCGGCACGCTGGTCTACGGCTACAACTTCCGCCTTAGCTCGGTCACCGGCGTTCCCGACAAGACGGGTCAATACCGGATCACGTTCAGCCTCGATCCACAGGCAACCGTGGGCACCGAGACCGTACCGAACCACGTGACGATGGTCGCCAAGTCGGACGCAGGCGCAACGCTTGCCGCTGATGGGCTGAGCTCGTCCGTGGTCATCACCGTGAACTGATGCACTCATCGCAGAAGGGCACGGAAGGCAGTGAAAGTGGCGTCTGGATCGGGCTTCGAATCCTGGAGGACGCCTTGAATTCCAAGGAGAGAATCATGACGAACAGCAAGCGCGAAACACTGGCCATGGCGTTGGGCTTGGCACTCGCTTTTGGTGGTCCAGCCTTTGCCGCAGGTGGTGGCGGTGATGGGGCTGGCGGTGGTGGCGGTGGTGGTGCAGGC
>JAOUIM010000414.1 GCA_029884035.1 Aquincola sp.
ACGCAGGTGCGACACCGTGATCGCGCCGGACTTCTTGCTGTCGTAGACGAAATAGCCCTGCGCGTGCAGCGGCGTGTTCTCACCGATGATCTTCACCGTGTTCTTGGTGGCGCCCACCGTGCCGTCGGCGCCCAGGCCGTAGAACACCGCGCGCGTCACACCCTTGGCCTCGGTGTCAAAACCCTCGTCGACCTTCAGCGACAGATGCGTCACGTCGTCGGTGATGCCGACGGTGAAGTGGCGCTTGGGCTTGTCTTGCCGCAGTTCGTCGAACACCGCCTTGGCCATCGCCGGCGTGTACTCCTTGGACGACAGGCCGTAGCGGCCGCCGATCACGCGCGGCAGCCGCCGTGCCTCGGGCCAGGTCTCGGCCAGCGCGGTCACCACATCCTGGTACAGCGGCTCGCCCAGCGCGCCGGGCTCCTTGGTGCGGTCGAGCGCGGCGATCGCGTGTACCGTCTTGGGCAGCGCATCGATGAAGGCCTGCCCGTCAAAGGGCCGGTACAGCCGCACCGTGACCAGGCCCACCTTCTCGCCGGCGGCGACGAGCTTGTCGACTGCCTCGCGCGTGGCGCCGGTGCCCGATCCCATCTGCACGATCACGCGCTCCGCGTCGGGCGCGCCCTGGTACCAGAACAGGCTGTAGCGCCGTCCGGTGGCCTTGTGGAATTGCGCCATCGCCTCGCGCACGAGCCCCGGCACCGCGAGGTAGAAGGGGTTGCAGGCCTCGCGGGCCTGGAAGAACACGTCCGGGTTCTGCGCCGTGCCGCGCATCACCGGCCGGTCCGGATTGAGCGCGCGCGCGCGGTGGGCCTCCACAAGCTTCTCGTCGATCAGCGAACGCAGCTCGTCCTCGCCCAGCAGCTCGATCTTGTTGACCTCGTGGCTGGTGCGAAAACCGTCGAAAAAGTGCAGGAAGGGCACGCGCGACCTCAGCGTGGCCATGTGCGCAATGGCGGCCAGGTCCTGCGCCTCCTGCACCGACGAGGAGGCCAGCAGCGCGAAGCCGGTCGTGCGCGCGGTCATCACGTCGCTGTGGTCGCCGAAGATCGACAGCGCATGGGTGGCCAGCGTGCGCGCGGCGACATGGAACACCGTCGAGGTCAGCTCACCGGCGATCTTGAACATGTTGGGCAGCTTGAGCATCAGCCCCTGCGAGGCCGTGAAGGTGGTCGACAGGGCGCCTGCCTGAAGCGCGCCGTGGACCGCGCCGGCCGCGCCACCTTCGCTTTGCATCTCGATGACCTGGGGGACCAGGCCCCACAGGTTCTGCTGCCCCGCGGCCGACCAGGCGTCGGCGAGTTCACCCATCGTCGAGGAGGGCGTGATCGGGTAGATCGCGATCACCTCGCTGCACAGGTGGGCGACGCGTGCCGCGGCTTCGTTGCCGTCGAGCACATAGGAACGAGCTGTCATTCGGTACTCCTAAAGGATGCCGGCCTTGCCGGACCGCCAGCGGCGGAACTCGGTGGACAGCATTTCGACGTGCTCGCGCTCCTCGGCGGCCAGTTCCTTGTAGAGCTGCTGCTCGACAGAGCCTGGGGCGCAGTCGTCGGCATGGCCACTGAAGAAATCGACCGCGCGCTGCTCGAAGGCGATGGCGATGCGGAACAGGTTGGCCGGGTCCTCCGGATGGTGGTCGATGCCGGCGTAGATCGCCGCGCGCTCGATGCGGAACGCCTCGCTGGGCGCCGGCACGTCGACGTGATAGCGCCGGCACAGGGTGTCCATGTGCTCCTTCTCCATCTCGGCGAAGCTCGTGAACAGCCGCTTCAGGTCGGCGTCGCCGGTCTCGGCCGCGGCACGGCGGTAGAAGGCCTGGCCACCGAGCTCGATCTCGAAGGCCTTGCGGATCGCGTCGACCGCGTGTGCCAGTTCGATGCGGCGTGCCTCCAGCACCTCCAGCTTGCCGCCGCAGTACGGGCACTGGCCGTAGGGGAAGGCGAAGCCTTCGCTGACCTTGGCGCATGCCGTGCAGCGCCACTGCAGCCGCGTCGTCGAGTCACGGAAGATGTCGTGCTCGGTTTCTTCGTCGTGGGGCACCTCGCCCTTGGCACGCGCCATGGCGACCGCCAAGCCCGGCGCAGGCATCGGTGCGGTGACCGGCACCGCTCCCGACAGCGGTGCCGGTGGCACGAAGGCGTCGGCATCTTCCTGCGTGATCGGCCACTTGGCCTTGCCGCTGCCCAGGTACGCGCCGATGGCACGCGCGGCGCGACGGCCGGCGCCCATCGCCAGGATGACCGTCGCGCCGCCGGTGACGATGTCGCCGCCGGCAAACACGCCCGGCACGCTGGTGGCCTGGGTCGCCGCATCGGCGACGATGTAGCCCCACTTGTTGAGCTGCAACCCCGGCGTGGACTTGGTGACGATCGGGTTGGCCTTGGTGCCCAGCGCGTAGATCACGGTGTCGCAGTCGAGCTCGACGAATTCGTTCTGCGGGATCGGCTGGCGCCGGCCCTTTTCGTCGGGCTCGCCGAGCACCATCTTCTGCACCCTCATGCCGCGCACGTTGGCATCGGCATCGGTGAGGATCTCCACCGGCCCGTGCAGGAAGAAGAACTCGATGCCTTCCTCCTTGGCGTGGCGCAGTTCCTCGATGCGCGCCGGCGCTTCGGCCTCGCTGCGCCGGTAGACGCAGCGCACGGTCGGGGTGCCCAGCCGCTTGGCCACGCGCAGGCAGTCCATCGCGGTGTTGCCCGCGCCGATCACCACCACGCTCTTGCCGACGGTGACCGGCGTGTCGAGGAAGGGGAACTTGTCGCCGCCCATCAGGTTGACACGGGTCAGGAACTCGTTGGCCGAATAGACCTGGCCCGCGAACTCGCCCGGGATGCCGAGGAAGGCCGGCGCGCCTGCGCCGGCACCGACGAAGACCGCGTCGAAGCCCATCTCGCCCATCAGCTGCGGCACCGAGAAGGTCTTGCCGATCACCTTGTTGGTCTCGAAGGCCACGCCCATGGCCTTGAGGTTGTCGACCTCGCGCGTGATGATGTCGCGAGGCAGGCGGAACGACGGGATGCCGTACTGCAGCACACCGCCGACCACGTGCAGCGCCTCGAAGACGGTGACGTCGCAGCCGAACTTGACGAGATCGGCGGCCACCGCCAGCCCCGAGGGCCCCGAGCCGACCACCGCCACGCGGCCCAGCTTGCTGGCGAAGCGCGGCGGCGCGGCCTTGCGCGGGCCGGCGTTGTCGCCGACGAAACGCTCGAGGCGGCCGATCGCCACGCTCTCGAGCTTGCGCCCGACGACGCACTGCGCCTCGCACTGCGACTCCTGCGGGCAGACACGGCCGCAGATCGAGGGCAGCAGGTTCGACTCGTTGATCACGTCGCGCGCGCCGTCGATGTCGCGCACCAGCAGGTGGCGGATGAAGCGCGGGATGTCGATCGACACAGATCGGA
>JAOUIM010000415.1 GCA_029884035.1 Aquincola sp.
GAGAACGTCAGGGGCAGCAGGATGGCCACGCCATTGGCGCCGCCCAGGCCGGGCAACACGCCGATCAGCACGCCAAGGATGATCCCGACGAACATCAGGCCGATGTTCACCGGCGTCAGCACGACGCCGAACCCCTGCATCAGCGCACTCAGTTCTTCCATCTCAGCGGACTCCAGCAGTAGGGTGGTGTATCAGTAGCCGAGAAAACGCAGGGGGTCGAGCACGCCCTTGTACAGCGGGACCTTGAACCAGACCTCGAACATCACGAAGAAGAAGGCATTGATGACGATGCCCAGCACGACGCTGCGCACCGGCTGGTACTTGCCCAGGATGATCATGAATAGCGCGACGTACACCGCCGATGCGACATAGATGCCGAGCAGCCAGATGGCGAACACGTAGACCGTCGCAGGCAACAGGACCGACGCCACGCGCCTGAGCTGTACCCGATCGACAAAGGCATCGGTATCCCGGCCCTTGCCCACCGTGGCCTGGTACAGGATGCCCAGGCTCGATACGCACAAGATCAAGCCGATGTAGAAGGGAAAGTACCCGGCGCCGGGGCCGTCGCTCGTCCATGTCGCGCCGAGCCGTCGGGCCTCGAAGACCACCACGGCGCCGATGATGAAGATGATCGCCGCGACGATCGCATCGACTGTCGCATTCTTCGCAACGGCCGGACTGTCTCCGGCGGCCCGGTCTTCGCGGTCTGAGGACATGGATCCCTCCGGTGATCGGTATCGAATGACTCGTCAATAGGGCACCCAGCGCCAGCGTCTGCGCGGCGGCTGGGTACTCACACTGCAGATCCAAGCCACCGGACTGTCACCCAGGTGGCGACAGGGCGGGAGCGGTCGAGCGGGGCCGGGGATAGCGAGTGCCGCCCCGACCCGGCCCGGTGTCTATTTCGCCAGGAAACCGGCCTCGGTCATGAGCTGGCGGTGATTCACCTCGGCGTTCGCGAGCCACTTGACGAACTCCGCACCGCTGAGCGCGGTGGTGTTGAAGGCGCCCTTCTCCATGAACTCCTTCCAATCCGGGGTCTCGCGCACTTTCTTCATCAGGTCGACGTAGTAGGCAACCTGATCAGGTGTCGTTCCCGGTGCCATGAAGATGCCGCGCAGCATGACGTAATCGGTGGGAATGCCCGATTCCTTGCAGGTCGGAATGTCGTTCCAGGACATCGTGTCCGTCACCTTTTCCTTGTACGGCATGCGCGTGTCATCGAACACGCACAGCGGACGCAGCTTGCCGGCACGCCACTGGGCGACCGCCTCGATCGGGTTGTTCACGGTCGAGTCGATGTGCTTGCCCACGAGTTGAACCGCGACCTCGCCGCCGCCCTTGAACGGGATGTAGATGAACTTGGTGCCCGTTGCCTTCTCGAGGCCGACCGTGATGATCTGGTCCTCCTGCTTCGACCCGGTGCCACCCATCTTCATCTTGTTGGGGCCAGCCGCCTTGACGGCATCCGTGTATTGCTTGGCCGTCTTGTACGGCGTCTCGGCGTTGACCCACAGCACGAACTGGTCGAGCGCCATCATCGACACCGGCGTCATGTCCTTCCAGCTGAAAGGCACGCCGGTGGCCATCGGCGTGGTGAACAGGTTGGACAGCGTGATGATCAGCTTGTGGGGATCGCCGCTGGCTTCCTTGACGGAGAGAAAACCCTCGGCACCCGCGCCGCCGGACTTGTTGACGACGACCATCGACTCCTTCATCAGCTTGTGCTTGACGACGATGCCCTGGATCAGGCGCGCCATCTGGTCGGCGCCCCCGCCCGTGCCGGCCGGCACGACGAATTCGACGGGCTTGCTGGGCTCCCACGCTGCGTGGGCCACTCCGGCAAGAGACATGGCTGCGAGGGTGCCGATCGCAACGCAGCGCACGGCACGGGCGGTGAGAGAAAGGTGGGCTGAACAGCCGGGGTTCGTCAGTCGCATCGCGGGTCTCCAGTAAGGTGTCGAACAAGCTGGATAGTCGGACAGTCGCGAGCGACTGTCCATTGACCGCAGTCAAGAACGCCGGACCACGGTTCTCAGTGGTATCGCGTAGATTGCAGGCAGTGCCCCCAGTCATGGGCGCGTCGCCAAAGCCCGATTCATGGCGCAGCGTGCGCCCTCGTGCATCGGCAAGCCCTCGAGATCACCGTGCACGCCCAAGGGCAGCAGGTGGCGCAGGATCGGGGAGGCGATGCGAACTGAGACAGACTTCGTTGAGGCGGTCAGCGATGGCCGTGACGAGCACCAACCCGATCACACAGGGTTAACACTGATCGTATTGACGTGCATCTAAGATGCTTTGGCGTCGCTGTCCGGCAGCATCCGTGTCATGAGCACCTGGATCTACACCCACGAGGCCTGTCTCGACCATCGTCCCGGGCCGCACCATCCTGAGGGACCGCAGCGTCTGGAGGCCGTGCTGTCGGCCCTGCGGGCGCGCGAGTTCAACGACCTGCGCTGGGAGCAGGCGCCGATGGGCAGCCGTACACAGCTCGAGCGCGTTCACGATCCTGATTACATCGACGCCGTGCGCGAAGCGGCGCCCGAGCAGGGTTACAGCCTGCTCGATGCCGGTGACACGATCATGTCGCCCGGCACCTGGGAAGCGGTGATGCGCTGCGTGGGCGCCGCCTGCGCGGCGGTCGACGCCGTGGTCGATGGCCGCGCCCGCAACGCGTTTTGTGCGACTCGACCTTGCGGGCACCACGCCGAGCGTGATCGCGCAATGGGCTTCTGCGTGTTCAACCAGGTGGCGATCGCCGCATTGCACGCGCGCCACGCCCATGGCATACGGCGCGTTGCGGTCGTCGACTTCGACGTCCACCATGGCAACGGGACCCAGCACTGCTTCGAGAACGATCCCGACCTGTTCTTCGGGTCCAGCCACCAGGCGCCGTTCTACCCCGGCACCGGTGCGGCATCGGAACGTGGCGTAGCCGACAACGTCCTCAACATCCCACTGCCGCGCGGCAGCGGATCCGACGCTTTCCGTCGCCACATGCGCCAGGACATGCTGCCGGCACTCGAGCGCTTCGCGCCAGAACTGCTGATCATCTCTGCGGGATTCGACGCCCACGAACTCGATCCGCTCGGTGGCTTGGCGTTCACCGACGAAGACTATGCGTGGATCACCCGTGAACTGATGGCGGTGGCCGCTGGCAGTGCCTCATCGCGCGTCGTCTCGGTGCTGGAGGGCGGCTACAGCCTCGAAGGGCTGGCCACCGGCACGGCGGCACATGTGCGCGCGCTCGCCCAGCCCTGACAGCACTCTCGGTCTCAGGCGTTGTCGAAGCGAATGCTGGCCAGCGTCACACGGTTGCCGCCGCGTGCACGCGCCTCGGCCAGAGCGGCCTCGCAAGCGCTGCGCAGATCTTCCTGGGTGTGTGCGGTGTGCG
>JAOUIM010000416.1 GCA_029884035.1 Aquincola sp.
CCCATGAGGCGGCCCATGAAGTTCATGCATCCCCTGGTCACAGGGCCGCGACTTTAGCAGGGGTTCGTGGCCGTTCAGGCCGGCATCCGGGGACGGGGATCGGCGCGCGGCCTCGCCCGACCGGCAGCCACGAGCGGCTTGACGAACGTTGTTCGGGCCACGCCCGATGCGCACAGCGCAACGACGTGGCCGATCCGCGATTGGACGCGGCACCGATTCGCCACCCGGCGTCATCACCTGCCTGAACCGCGCGGGATTGGCGTACCAAGCCCGGCTCCTTACCGCTTACCTTGCGCCAGTTTCACGCGTCCCGGAGAACGTCCTGCGAATCAATGCCTTGGCCTCCGGGCCGTCCCACTCCCGGGCGCCGTAGACGCGGGCCAGCACACGGCCGTCCGCATCCACCAGAACCGTGAGCGGCAGCTGCGACGCGCCGAGCATCGTCTCGAGCTCGAGCCGGCGATCGATGTAGTGGTTGATCGTCGCGTTGCTGGCCGCCAGCCATCGCAGCGCCCTGTCGCGGTAGTCGTCGGTCGAGACGCCAACCACCGTGAACGGCACCGGCGATGCTTGCCACGCCAGGCGCTCGAGCGACGCCGTCTCCTGCCGGCAGGGGCCGCACCAGCTGGCCCAGACGTTGATGAGAAGCGGCCGCCCGCGGTAGGTGGACAAGCGGCGATCGGGGCCGTTGAGCCCGGTCATGACAACATCGGGCAGCACTTCGCCGATCGGCACCGGTGTACCCGCCGCGCTGGCCGCGCGCGGCAACATCGCGCCCGCAAGCGGGGCCATCACGGCGAGCGCACGGAGCATGGATCGACGCTGCAAGGACATGATGTGGGCCGCCAGTTCCACCGATTGTCCGACATGCGCCGCGCTTCGCGCAGCCAGCCGTCGCGCTCACTGGAAGCGAGCCAGCATCCGTTCCAGCGCCATCGTGAACGGCCCCTGCATCAACGGCAACGTCAGCAGCACGCCGAGCAGGCCCACCCCTAGCGTGATGGGGAAGCCGATCGCGAAGATGTTCATCTGCGTTGCCACGCGCGAGATGATGCCCAGCACGAGGTTGACGAACAGCAGCATCGCGATCAGCGGCAGCGCGATCCACAGGCCCAGCGCGAACACCTCGGCACCCCAGGCCTGTGGTTGCATCGCGCGCAGGAAGGCGAAAGGCTCGGGGCCCACGGGGAAGGCGTGGAAGCTCTGCACGACGGCCATCACGACGAGCAGGTGGCCGTTGATGACGATGAACAGCCACCCGACCGTGGTGCCGAAGAATCGGCTCGTCGCGGTGCCCTGACCGCCGCTCGAGGGGTCGAAGAAGCCAGCGTAGTTCAGGCCCATCTGCAGGCCGATCAGCTCGCCCGCGAACTCGACCGCGGCGAACACGATCTGTACCGCGAAGCCGATCGTCAGGCCGATCAGCAGGTTCTGCACGATCAGCATCAGCGCCTGCGGCGAATCGAACGCCACCACGGCCATCTCGGGCAGGCTGGCCTGGGCCGCCACGACGACAAAGAAGGCCAGCGCGATCCGCACGCGCATCGGCACCATCCGTTGCCGCAGCACCGGCAGCGCCGAGAACAGCGCCAGCACGCGGATGAAAGGCCACACGATCGGCGACAGCCAGGCGGCGAGCTGTGCCTCGGTGAACGTCACCATCGCGTGCGCGTCGCGTGACCGTCCCGGCGCCGAGCCGCTTCGGGCCGGACCGAACCGACTCGGCGGGTGGCGCTGCGGTGCGGCCGCAAGTCCGGGGGCCCCATCAACCCACCGCGCCGGGGATCGACTGCAGCGTGCGCTGCAGGTAGTCGACCAGCGTGTTCATCATCCAGGGGCCGGCGAAGGCGAGCACCAGCACGGCGGCCACGATCTTCGGCACGAACGACAGGGTGGCTTCGTTGATCTGGGTCGCGGCCTGGAAGATGCTGACGACCAGGCCCACGACCAGCACGACGATCAGCACGGGGGCCGAGACCATCAGCAGGATCAGCAGGCCCTGCTGGCTCGCGGTGAAGACTTGCGAAGCGTCCATGGCGGTCGGTCAGGCCCCGCCGGGCCGCCCCAAGGGGACTGCGGCCCCCTCGGGGGGTAGCGAACGAAGAGAGTTTGGGGTTCTGTTCATGTGGCGAACGACGCGGCGAGCGAGCCGAGCAGCAGGTTCCAGCCGTCGGCCAGCACGAACAGCATGAGCTTGAACGGCAACGCGACCAACACCGGGCTCAGCATCATCATGCCGAGGCTCATCAGCACGCTGGCCACGACCATGTCGATGATGAGAAAGGGGATGAAGATCATGAAGCCGATCTGGAACGCGCTCTTCAGCTCGCTCGTGACGAAGGCCGGCACCAGCACCTTGAACGGCACCGCCTCGCCCTTGACGTCCTCGGGCAGCTTGGCGAGCCGGGCGAACAGCTGCATGTCGGCCTGGCGCGTCTGCTTCATCATGAAGTCGCGCATCGGCCGCTCGCCGCGCTTGAGCGCTTCGTCGAACGCGATGCGGTTCTCGGCGAACGGCTTGTAGGCGTCGTCGTAGACCTTGTCGAGGGTCGGTGCCATCACGAAGAAGGTGAGGAACAGCGACAGGCCGATGATCACTTGGTTGGGCGGCGCCGACTGCGTGCCCAGGGCCTGCCGCAGCAGGCTGAGCACGATGACGATGCGGGTGAAGCCGGTCATCATCAGCAGCAGCGCGGGCAGGAACGACAGCGCGGTGAAGAACAGCAGGGTCTGGATCGGCACCGAGTAGCTGGTGCCGGCGGCACCCTGCGCCACGACCAGCGGCAGGCCGGGGCCGGCCGCGGCCTGCTGCGCTAAAGCGACTGCAGGTGCGGCCGATATCACCGAAAGCGCGAGAGCTCGCGCCCATGTGCTAGCGCGCATCCGGGCCATCCTTGCGCGGCATGTGCATCCGGCCGAGCCAGTGCGCGAAAGGCGTCACCGGCTGGGGATCGGACGGCGACATGGCGTCGTCCTGCGGGGCCATCTCGTGCAGTGTCGTGATCTGCTGGCCCGTCACGCCCAGCACCAGCCAGCGCCGGCCTTCACCGCGGCCGACCTCGACCGTCACGAGCCGCTGGCTGGGCGACAAGGGCATCACCGCCACCGTGCGCATGACGCCCTGAGAGGCCGCGCCGCCTGCGGGTGTGCGCCGCAGCAGCCACAGCGCCACTGGGATCAGCGCCAGGATGGCGACGAACCACAACAGCGACGAGAGCGCCGAGCCGAACGTCATGGGGTCGGCGCCGCCGGGTTGCCCCAAGGGGCCGGTGCAGTCCCGCGGCGTGTCGAGAGCATCATGTCTTGGCCAGGCGCCGCATGCGTTCGGACGGCGTCACGATGTCGGTCAGGCGGATGCCGAACTTGTCGTTGACGACGACGACCTCGCCCT
>JAOUIM010000417.1 GCA_029884035.1 Aquincola sp.
CAGGACCACACGATGGCGGCGCAGGCGATCCCGAGCTATGCGCCGATGCAGGCCGGCCCGCACTTCAACAAGGTCGAGTGCTTCTGCTTCAACGAGTGGACGCTCGCAGCGGGCGAATCGAGGCGCTGGCCGGTGGTGTTCGCGATCGATCCGAAACTGCCCCGCGACGTCAAGACGATCACGCTCTCGTACACCTTCTTCGAGGTCAAGGGCAAGGTGGCCGCCGCGCCACGAGGGAACCCGCTGTGAGCGAGCCCCATGCCGGCAACGACTTGAAGCAGGCTGTGGCGCGCCGCGGCTCGTTCGTGCGCACGTTCAGGGCGGTTGCCTGGTCCTTCTTCGGTGTGCGCAAGGGCTCGGAATACGAGCAGGACGTGGCCCAGTTGAACCCGCTGCACGTCATCGTCGCCGGCATCGTGGCCGCCGCGCTGTTCGTCGGGGGCCTGGTGCTGATCGTCAGGTGGGTGGTGGGCAGCGGCGTCGCCGCCGGCTGAGCCCGGCCGAAAGAATTCTGGTTCGAGGAGAGTCAATCACATGTCCGCAGCGACACAACAGCACGGGGGCACGCCCTACTACTTCATCCCTCAGCCCTCGCGCCATCCGGCGCTGGTGGCCACGGCAATGCTGCTCATCATCTTCGGCGCGGCCGAGTGGGTGAACGGCGCCTCGTGGGGCAGGTTCTTCGTCTTTGGCGGCCTCGCGTTGTGGGTGGTGATCATCTTCCAGTGGTTCCGCCAGGCCATCGGCGAGAGCGAGGGCCACCTCTACAGCGACCGCGTGGATGTCTCGTTCCGCTGGAGCATGAGCTGGTTCATCTTCAGCGAGGTCATGTTCTTCGGCGCCTTCTTCGGCGCGCTGTACTGGGCGCGCGCGCATGCGCTGCCGATGCTGGGCAACCTGGACCACCAGATCCTGTGGCCCGACTTCAAGGCCGTTTGGCCGAGCTCGGCACCGGGCGTGACGGCCTCGCCCGCGGGAACCGTCGAGCCGTTCACGGTGATCGGCCCATGGCCGCTGCCGACGGTGAACACCGCGCTGCTCCTGACGTCGGGCGTGACGCTGACGATCGCGCACCACGCGCTGCTCGCCAACCAGCGCGCCAAGACGATCTTCTGGATGTGGGTCACGGTGGCGCTCGGCCTGTCGTTCATCTGCGTTCAGGCCTACGAGTACATGCACGCCTACCGTGATCTGAACCTGAAGCTGAGCTCGGGCATCTTCGGCTCGACCTTCTTCATGCTGACCGGTTTCCACGGCTTCCACGTGTTCGTCGGCATGCTGATGCTGACGTTCATCACGCTGCGCATCATGAGCGGGCACTTCACGCCGCAGCGGCACTTCGGCTTCGAGGGCGCGGCATGGTACTGGCACTTCGTCGACGTGGTCTGGCTCGGCCTGTACCTGCTCGTGTACTGGTTGTGACGGCCGCGGCTGCCGCGATGCAAAGAGCGCCTCGCGGCGCTCTTTTCGTTTCGGGTCATCGACCCGTCGGCAGGCCCTTGGGTGAAATCCAGCCCAGTTTCCAGGCGAGCAGAACGAGCAGGAAGATCGCGACCGACAGGCCGACACGCACCGCGAGCGCGCGCGCCATGCGGCGGTCGGGGCCCTGCTGCGTCGGCGCACCCGGCTTGCGCAGCATGAAGACACCGGCGCTGGCCAGCGCGGCGAGGACGCCGACGAGCGCGATGACGATGATCCAGGTCATGTCCGGACATTGTCCCCGATGACCCCGCGACTTCGGTTCGCCATCGTGTCGGCTGCCGCCCTCGTGGCCGCTGTCGTGACGGCGCGCCTGGGCCTGTGGCAGCTCGACCGGGCGGCGCAGAAGATCTCGCTGCAGGCCTCGATCGACGAGCGAGCGCGGCTGCCTGCCCTGTCGGCATCGGCGGCGTTGGCGGGCCGCCCGGAGGATGTCATCCAACGGGCCGTGCAACTGGTTGGCCAGTGGTCGGGCGCGCACACGGTCTGGCTCGACAACCGCCAGATGGACGGGCGTGCCGGATTCTTCGTCGTCACCCCGCTGCGCCTGCCGGACGGCCGCGCCGTGCTCGTGCAGCGCGGCTGGGCCGCGCGGGATGGCCAGGAGCGCACACGCCTGCCGTCGCTCTCGACGCCGGCAGGCGTGGTGGACGTCCACGGACGCATCGCCCCGCCGCCGGCCCGGCTGTACGAGTTCGAGCCCGCGGCGTCCGGCCCCATCCGGCAGAATCTCGACCTTGACGCCTTCGCCCGCGAAACCGGGCTGAGCCTCGTGCCTTGGTCGGTGCTGCAGTCCGACCCGGTGACGCCGGATGACGGCCTGCGCCGCGACTGGCCTGCACCGCAGACCGGTGTGGCCAAGCACCAGGGCTATGCATTCCAATGGTTCGGCCTGTCGACGCTCGTGGTCATTCTCTATGTCTGGTTCCAGCTCATCCAACCCCGACGCCGCCCTGCAGCCCCGAACGGCGCCTGAACCGCTGCAGTTCACCGTGCACTCGATGCCGCGGCTCGACCTCGGCAGCGAGGAGGCGAGGCGCCGGACCATCACCGGGCGCTGGACCCTGCTGCTCGTGCTGCTGGCATGCGCGGCACCGGTGGTCGCGTCCTACCTGGCCTACTACGTGATCCGCCCCGAGGCGCGCAGCAATTACGCTGCGCTGATCGAGCCTGCGCGCGCGATCCCGCCGTCGCTGCCGCTGCAGGATCTCGAAGGTCGCGCGATCGATCCGCTTTCGCTGCACGGCCAGTGGCTGATCGTCGTGGTGGGCAGTGCGAGCTGCGACGGTGCCTGCGAGGGGCGCCTGTACGCACAGCGCCAACTGCGGGAGATGACGGGGCGCGACCGCGACCGCATCGACAAGGTCTGGCTCGTGACCGACACCGCACCGATCAAGCCCGAGCTGCGCTCGGCGCTCGACGCCGCGCCGTCGACGCAGGTGCTGCGCGTGCCGGCGGCCGACCTCGCACAGTGGCTCACCCCAGCCGAAGGCGAGGCGATCGAGTCGCACCTGTATCTCGTCGATCCGATGGGCCGCTGGATGATGCGTGCACCCGCGGCGCTCGATCCGGCGCGCTTCAAGCGAGACATCGATCGCTTGCTGCGTGCGTCGGCGGCGTGGGACACGGCGGGACGTGCAAGATGACGGCACGAGCGCAGGCAACAGCGCGGCGCGGAATCGGGCCATGAATGCGATCGACCTCGTCGACTGGACGCCGGTGCTGCGCATGGCGCTGCTGGGCAGCGCGATCGCGCTCGGGCCGCTCGCCTGGTGGTGGCTGCGCCACCAGGGCGCCACGCCTGCGCGGCGCCTGCACGCGCTGACGCTGCTCACCCTGTTCCTGTGTTTCGACCTCGTCGTGTTCGGCGCTTTCACCCGACTGACGGACTCTGGGCTGGGTTGCCCCGA
>JAOUIM010000418.1 GCA_029884035.1 Aquincola sp.
TGCTCGCATTGCAGGGCATCGAGCGCGACTTCGGACGCGAGCGTCCCTACCGGAACGCGCCGCGCACGCTCGACCTGGACCTGCTGGCGTACGGCGAGCGCCGCGTGGACACCCCCGAACTCGTGCTGCCGCACCCGCGCATGCATGAGCGCGCCTTCGTTCTCGTGCCGCTCGCCGAGATCGCGCCCGATCTACCGTGGCCAAACGTTGCGGGTCAGGCGATCGAGCGGATCGCGCCCTGAGCGGAGCCATTGCAGCAAGCCGCAATCCAGGGCGCCGGGCGGGACCCGCATACACTGGCGGCAGTGGCATGGAGATGTCACTGGCGTGATGTGTCAAGGGGGCAAGACGATGCTGTTCGGCAAGCTGCTGCCGCGTGAAGGCAACTTCTTCGAGTTGTTCAACCAGCACGGCGCGCATATCGCCGACGGCTCGCGGGCTTTCGTCTCGATGATCCAGAACTACGGTGACCTGGTGATGCGCCAGAAGCACGCCGACGCCGTCGATCACGCCGAACGGCAGGCAGACAAGATCACTGCAGAGGTCAATCGCCTGCTGCACAAGACGTTCATCACGCCGATCGACCGCGAACAGATCCACGGACTGATCAACGCGATGGACGACGTGCTCGATCTGGTGCAGGACTCGACTGAGACGATGTCGCTGTACGACGTGCGCGAGATCACGCCCGAGGTGTTGCGCCTGGCCGAACTGTCGGCCAAGTGCTGCGATCGCGTGGCACATGTGGTCACGCTGCTGCCGCGAATCGGCCAGAGCGAGGTCATGGATGCCGCGCTAAAGACCTGCGAGGAGATCGACCAGCTCGAGTCCGATGCCGACCGCGTCATGCGCGCCGCGATGAGCCGGCTGTTCCGCGAGCAGGTCGACGTTCGCGAGCTGATCAAGCTCAAGACGATCTACGAACAGCTCGAGTCGATCACCGACCGCTGCGAGGACGTGGCCAACCTCATCGAGGGCGTGGTCCTCGAGAACTCCTGACCTGACCTCGACGATGCAATCGGTCCAGGTCGCGTTCTGGGTGATTGCCCTGTTGGTGGTGCTTGCGATCGCCTTCGATTTCATGAACGGCTTTCACGACGCGGCGAACTCGATCGCCACCGTCGTGTCCACCGGGGTGCTCAAGCCCCAGCAGGCGGTGCTCTTCGCTGCGTTCTTCAATTTCGTCGCGCTGTTCGTGTTCCAGCTCAAGGTGGCAGCCACGGTCGGCAAGGGCATTGTCGAGCCGGGCGTCGTCGACCACTACGTGGTATTCGGGGCGCTCGTCGGTGCCATCGCCTGGAACGGGATCACCTGGTGGTGGGGCATCCCCTCGTCGAGCTCCCATGCGCTGATCGGGGGCATCGTCGGCGCGGTGATGACCAAGGTCGGTGCCGGCGGTCTGGTCGGCGCGGGCATCTGGAAGGCGGTGGCCTTCATCATCGTTTCGCCGGTCCTGGGGTTCCTGCTCGGCTCGCTGCTGATGGTCCTCGTGTCCTGGATCTGTCGCGGCATTCGCCCGCAACGCGTGGATGCGACCTTTCGTCGCCTGCAACTGGTATCGGCAGGCCTGTACAGCCTCGGCCACGGCGGCAACGATGCGCAGAAGACGATCGGCATCATCTGGATGCTGCTTATCGCCACCGGCTACGCCAGCGTGGGCGACAAGATGCCTCCTTCGTGGGTCATCTGGTGTTGCTATGTCGCGATCGCGGCGGGCACCATGTTCGGCGGCTGGCGCATCGTCAAGACGATGGGTCAGCGCATCACCAAGCTCAAGCCAGTCGACGGCTTCAGTGCCGAGACGGGCGGCGCGATGACCTTGTTCATCGCCACCGGCCTGGGCATTCCTGTCTCGACCACCCACACCATCACCGGTGCGATCGTCGGCGTCGGCTCGACGCGCAGGGCGTCCGCAGTGCGTTGGAACGTCGCCGGCTCCATCGTGTGGGCCTGGATCTTCACGATCCCGGCGTCGGCGCTGATGGCGGCAGTCGGCTACGGCATGGCGCGGCTGTTCCTCTGATCGATCGGCGCCGTTCCGATCTGCCATTCGAAGAAGCGCTGGCCGCCGAAGGCGATCGTGGCCATCAGCGCAGTGGCGCCGATCATCAGCGCGGCAATCACGCCGAGCACCGGACCCCAGCCGGTGGGCCGTGGCGCCGAGTCCGGGGCATGGCGCGTGGCCCAGCGTTCATCGGATGTCAAGCCGTAGACGATGGCGCACAGCGATGCCTGCGCCACCATCAGACCCAGCAACGGCAGCAGCAGCCACGACAGGCGGTCGTCCTGACCCAGCGCCTGCATGCGTTGCACACCGTACAGGCCCGCGAGCGTGGGCCAGGGGTGAAGCCAGGTCCAAATATCGCGCGGCCCGTGGAGATAGAGCCGGTGCAGCCCGAAGGCGCCCCCGACAAGCGCCAGCCAAGTCGCCAGCGTCTTCGAGGGCGGCGTGCGCATCATTGGTCGATCGGCGGCGTTGCGTCACCGATGCCGAGCGGCCGTTGCATGATCACGACGTCGAGCCAGCGGTCGAATTTCCATCCGGCAGACCGAAGCACGCCGGTCTGCTCGAAACCGCATGCGCGGTGGGCCCCGATCGACCCGGCGTTGGCCGAGTCGCCGATCACCGCCAGCATCTGGCGCGCGCCGCGTGCCTCGCATCGGGCCAGCAGCTCGGTCAGCAGCAGGCGGCCGATGCCCTGGCCACGCGCCGAGGCGTCGAGGTAGATCGAATCCTCGAGGCAGAAACGGTAGGCCAGGCGCGGCCGGAACGCATTGGCGTAGGCAAACCCCAGCACGCTCCCATGGCGCTCGGCGACGAGCCACGGCCAGCCGCGGGTCATCACATCGGCACGTCGCCGGGCCATTTCACCCTCGTCGGAGACCTCAGTCTCGAACGTTCCCGTGCTGTGGGCAACCGCGTGGCCGTAGATGCGCGCGATGGCGGGCAGATCGGTGTCCCGGCTTGGCCGGACGAGCAGAGGCTGCGTCATGGAGACGGCAAGTTTATAATCTGCGGTTTTGGACGACGGCCGGTCGGGTGATCGGCGTATCTACGGCGTCCGAGCAAGTTGAGTTCCGATCCGGCCGGCCGCACGTGTCTCGCGGTGGGTGGACGACACCGAGACCCAAGGAAAAATTCACCATGGTCGTGATCCGTCTGGCCCGTGGCGGCGCGAAGAAGCGCCCCTTCTACAACATCGTCGTGGCCGACTCGCGCGAGCGCCGTGACGGCCGCTACATCGAGCGCGTTGGTTTCTACAACCCGATGGCCGCCGGCGGCGAGCAGCCGTTGCGGGTCGCGACCGACCGCATCGCCCACTGGGCCGGCGTCGGCGCTCAGCTGTCGCCTACCGTTGCGCGCCTGGTGGATCAGG
>JAOUIM010000047.1 GCA_029884035.1 Aquincola sp.
CGCGCCGAGAACGTGCTCGAGGACCTGGCCGAGTTGTTTCGCGTCGCGCTTGAGCAGGACGGCAGCGCGCGCGGCAGCAGCAGTGTCACGCTGGCCGACGAGATCGAACTGGCGCGTCGCTACCTCGCGATCGAGTCGCTGCGATTCGGCGAACGCCTGCAATTGCAGTGGCAGCTCGACCCAGCGGCCGACGCGGCACGGCTGCCGCCGCTGGTGCTGCAGCCGCTGCTGGAGAACGCGGTGCGCCATGGCATCGAGCCGGCCGAAGGCGGCGGTGCGGTGCGCGTGCGCACGCGCGCCCACCTCGGGCGTGCCGAGATCGTGATCGACAACACGCTGCCGGGCCAGGCCACGCCCAACCCGGGCCATGGTCTGGCACTGGCCAACGTGCGCGAACGTCTGCGCCTGCTGCACGACCTCGACGCCCAGTTCGACGCCGCGCCCAAGGGGGAGCGCTTCCGCGTGCGAATCGTCGTGCCGATCGGGGAAGGCGTGTGAACCTGTTGCGGATACTCGTCGTCGACGACGAGGCGCTGGCGCGCAGCCGCCTGGCGCAGCTGGTGCGCGAGTGTGCCGATCCGCGCTGCGAGGTGGTGGGCGAATGCGCCAGTGCGCGCCAGGCGGCCGACTGGCTGCGCGAGCACGAGGCCGATGCGGTGCTGCTCGACATCCAGATGCCCGGCGCACCGGGCACCGCACTGGCCGCCGAGCTGCAACGACGCGAGAGGCCGCCGGCGGTCGTGTTCGTGACCGCCCATGGCGAACACGCATTGACGGCCTTCGACCTCGACGCGACCGACTATCTGACGAAGCCGGTCAAGCGCGAGCGCCTCGCCGCCGCACTGCAGCGCGCCGCGCGCCGAGCGCCCGCCCGCGATGCGGCGGCCGAAGGCAGTGGACCGGTGATCGTGGTCAGCGAGCGCGGCCGCGTCGTGCGCGTGCCGATCGCCGAAGTGCTGTACCTGCGCGCGGAGCTCAAGTACGTGACGCTTCGCACCGCCGCACGCAGCTACGTGCTCGACGACTCGCTGACGGACCTCGAGCAGCGGCTGGGCGAGCGTGTGATGCGCATCCACCGCAACACACTGGTGGCGCGCGCGGCGGTGCGCGCGCTGGAGCGTCGCAAGCTCGCGAATGCGACAGAGGCCGACGAGGAGGGCGAAGCTGCCGAAGCCGGCTGGGCGGTGCAGGTCGCCGCGACCGGCGAATGGCTTGCCGTGTCGCGGCGCCAGGCCGGCGCGGTACGCGAGGCGATCGAAAAGGCGTGAACGCTGGTGCGGTGCGGCCGGTGCCTTGCGCACGCGGTCGCCGGCTCGCCGGTCATCCCGTATTGCGCAGCCCTGCCGCGATGCCGTTGATCGAGATGTGGATGCCGCGCTCGACACGTTCGGCCGCGGGGTCGTGCGCCCGCTGCGAGCGGTGGCGCCGCATCAATTCGACCTGGAGGTGGTTGAGCGGGTCGAGATAGGGGAAGCGGTGCTCGATCGAGCGCGCCAGTGCCGGGTTGGTGGCCAGACGGTGCGGCTCCCCGGTGACCAGCGAGAGCATCTCGCCGGCCTTGTGCCACTCGGCCTGCACGGCGGTGAAGATGCGCTTGGCCAGCTTCCTGTCCGTCACGAGTTCGACATAGCGCGCGGCGATGCGCAGGTCGCTCTTGGCCAGGACCATGTCGAGGTTGGACAGCAAGGTGCGGAAGAACGGCCATTGCTTGTGCATCTTGCGCAGCAGCGCCAGCCGTTCCTTGCGCCTGGCGGGCGAATCTCCCAGCCACTGCTCGATCGCCGTGCCGAAGCCGGCCCACCCCGGCAGTGCGACGCGGCATTGCCCCCACGAGAAGCCCCAGGGGATCGCGCGCAGGTCCTCGATGCGGCGGCCGGCCTTGCGTGACGCGGGCCGCGAGCCGATGTTGAGCTCGGCGATCTCGCGGATCGGCGTGGCCTCGAAGAAGTAGTCGGTGAACCCCGGTGTGTCGTAGACGAGCGACCGGTACGCGGCGAAGCTCAGGTTGCTGATCTCGGCGGCCGCCTCGAGAAAAGCCTTCGGCGCCGTCTTGGTCGGATGCAGCAATGTCGCCTCGAGCGTGGCCGCCACCAGCGTTTCCAGGTTGCGCCTGCCGATATCGGGATGCGCGTACTTGGAGGCGATCACCTCGCCCTGTTCGGTCAGGCGGATCTGGCCGTTCACCGTGCCCGGCGGTTGCGCGAGGATGGCCTGGTAGCTCGGGCCGCCACCGCGGCCCACGGTGCCGCCACGGCCGTGGAACAGGCGCAGCTTCAGACCATGCTCGCGTTCCAGCGGGGCGAACAGGCCCACCAGTGCGGTCTCGGCACGGTACAGCTCCCAGTTGCTGGTGAAGAAGCCGCCGTCCTTGTTGCTGTCGCTGTAGCCGAGCATGATCTCCTGCTCGGGGTGCTCGCCCAGCTTGCTGCGCACCATCATCGGCAGCACGCCGGGCAGCGCGTAGTAGGCGCGCATGATCGGTTCGGCCTGGCGCAGGTCCTCGATCGTCTCGAACAGCGGTACGACGATCAGGTCGGCCACCGCGTCATCGTCTAGCGTGCCGCGCAAGAGGCCGCATTCCTTGTGCAGCAGCAGCACCTCGAGCAGGTCGCTTGCGTCCTCGGTGTGCGAGATGATGTAGTGGCGGATCGCGTGCCGTCCGTAGCGCGCGAGAGCTTCGCGCGCGGCATCGAACACGGCGAGTTCGTCGCGCGAAGCCTCGCTGTAGCCGTGCCCGATCACGCGCAGTGGCCGCGCGTCGTTGAGCAGTTGCATCAGCAGCCGGCGCTTGTCGGCCTCGGCCAGCGCGCCGTAGTCGCGCTCGATGCGCGCCGTGGCCAGCAGCTCGGCGACCACCGCCTCGTGGCGGTCGGAGTTCTGGCGCAGGTCGATCGTCGCGAGGTGGAAGCCAAACACCTGTACCGCGCGCATCAAGGGGGCCAGGCGCGGCGCGATCAGCGAGCTGGCGTGGTGGAAGTGCAGCGAGGCCTCGATCGTTCGCAGGTCGGCGATGAACGCCTCCGCACACGCGTAGGGCTCCTGCGGCGCCACGGCATGGCGCAGCGCCTCGGTGCCGGTCAGGTGGTGCAGGGTGGCCGCCAGGCGCGCGTAGATGCCGATCAGCGCACGGCGATAGGGTTCGTCCTCGCGATGGGGGCTGCGATCGGGCGAGCGCGCGGCCAGTGCGCTCATCTCGGGCGTCACCGGGGCCAGCGTCTGCGAGATCGACAACTCGGCACCCAGCATGTGCACCTCGGTCAGGTAATGGCGCAGGGCGACCTCCGCCTGCCGCGCCAGCGCCAGCGCGAGGGTGGCCGCGCCGACGTTCGGATTGCCATCGCGGTCGCCGCCGATCCAGTGGCCCATGCGCAGGAACGCCGGCACCGAGTGGCCGTGCAGCGCCCGCTCGACGTCGCGGTACAGGCGCGGCACCTCGCGCAGGAAGGTCGAGTGGTAGTACGACAGCGCGTTCTCGATCTCGTCGCCCACGGTGAGCTTGACCGGCCGCAGCATCCGCGTCTGCCACAACTGGGTCACGCGCGCACGAAGCAGCGCCTCGTTGTCGGCGCGTTCGCGCTCGGTGGCCAGGCGGTCACGCTCGCCCACCAGCTCGGCGACGGCGCGCTCGGCGTCGAGGATGCTCTTTCGCTGTACTTCGGTCGGGTGCGCGGTCAGCACCGGGCTGATGTGCGACTGCGCCAGCGTGGCCGCGATCTCGCCCGCGCGCAGGCCGGCGTCGAACAGGCGCTCGATGGTCATCGCGAGCGAGCCTTCCTGCAGGTGGCCCTCGCGCTCGTGCACCTCGCGGCGGCGCACATGGTGGCGGTCCTCGGCGATGTTGGCCAGGTGCGAGAAGTAGCTGAAGGCGCGGATCACGCTGACCGTCTGGTCGCCCGACAGGTTCTTCAGCAGGCGGTCGAGCACGCGGCCCGCCGACGCATCGCGCTTGAGCCGATACGCCACCGAGAGCTGGCGCACACGCTCGATCAACTCGAAGGCCTCGGTGCCTTCCTGTTCGCGGATCACGTCGCCGAGGATGCGGCCGAGCAGCCGGATGTCGTCCATCAGCGGCCGGTTCTTCTCGGCGGCGTCGCGGTGCGCGTCGCGGGGGACGGGTCGGGTGCGGGGCATCGCGGGTTCCTGCGGGATTCGAGGTGTAACGCGGTTACGTGATCGGATGTTATCAATGACGGGTGGGCACTCGATAATCGCGCCATGACTTCTTCGCTCACCGGCCGCAAGCTCGTGATCGCCACCCGCGAGAGCCGCCTCGCCCTGTGGCAAGCAAGACATGTGCAAGCGTTGCTGGCCGAGCGCTTCGGGCCGATCGGCGTGCAGGTGGAACTGCTGGGCATGACCACGCGCGGCGACGAGATCCTGGACCGCACGCTGTCGAAGGTGGGCGGCAAGGGCCTGTTCGTCAAGGAGCTCGAGGTCGCGCTCGAGGAGCGGCGCGCCGATCTCGCGGTGCACTCGCTCAAGGACGTGCCGATGGATCTGCCAGCGGCCTTCGTGCTCGCGGCGGTGCTCGACCGGGAGGACCCGCGCGATGCCTTCGTGTCGAACCATTTCGCCTCGCTGGCCGCGCTGCCGCAGGGCGCCCGAGTGGGGACGTCGAGCCTGCGCCGCGTCGTGCAGCTGGCCGCCTTGCGCCCCGACCTCGTGGTCGAGCCGTTGCGCGGCAATCTCGACACGCGATTGCGCAAGCTCGACGAAGGGCAGTACGACGCGATCGTGCTCGCCGCCGCCGGGCTTGTGCGGCTGGGCCTCGCATCGCGCATCCGGGCACGCTTCGACGCCTCGCAGATGCTGCCTGCGGCCGGCCAGGGCGCACTGGGCATCGAGGTGCGCGCCGATGACACGGCGCTGCGCGAGGCACTCGCCGGCCTGATCGACCTGCCGACCTGGTTCGCAGTGCATGCCGAACGCGCGGTCTCGCGCGGCCTCGGCGGCAGCTGCTCGGTGCCGCTGGCCGCCCATGCCCGGTGGCAGGGCGGCACATTGCACCTGCATACCGCGCTCGGGGATGCGCGAGCGCCGGCCCGCACGCTGCTGCAGGCGCAGGCCGCTGGTGCGGTGAGCGACGCTGCGGCTGCCGAAGCGCTGGGTGTGCAGGCGGTGGCCACGCTGCGCGCTCTGGGCGCCGCCGACTACCTCGAGGCCTGATCGGTCTTCATGGCCCTGCGTGTCATCGTCACGCGGCCGGCGGCCCAGGCGCGCGGCTGGATCGAGCGCCTTCGCGCGCGGGGCATCGACGCGGTGGCGTTGCCGCTGCTGGAGATCAGCGCCGCTGCCGATACCGGCGCGATGACCGACGCCTGGCACAGCCTGGACAGGTTTGCCCTCGCCATGTTCGTGAGCCCCAACGCCGTGACGCACTTCTTTGCGGCCCGGCCCGCAGGGGCCGCATGGCCGGAGGACCTGCGCGCCGCCGCGACGGGCCCGGGGACGGTCGATGCCCTCGTCGCGGCAGGTGTGCCGCGCGCGCTTTGTGTGGCGCCCGTCGCGCCACCGTTCGACTCGACCGCGCTGTGGGACCGTCTGCGCGACGAGGACTGGAGCTCGCGAGCGGTGCTCGTCGTGCGTGGCGACGGTGGCCGCGAGGAGTTCGCCCGGGCGCTCGCCGGGGCCGGCGGGACCGTGCGGTGGGTCACCGCCTACCGCCGCAGCGCACCGCAATGGAGCGATCACGAGCGTTCGCTGTGCGAGGCCGCGCTTGCCGCGCCCGACGAGCACCTGTGGTTGCTGTCGAGCGGCGAGGCGTTGGGGCACCTGGTCGCGCTGGCGCCCGGCGCGCAATGGGGTGCATCGCAGGCGATCGCCTCGCATGCGCGGATCGCCGAGAAGGCGCGCGCGCTGGGGTTCGGCCGTGTCACCGAGGTGCCGCCGACGCTCGATGCGGTAGTGGCTGTGGTGGCGGACCATGAGCGGCCGCAGGGGCGCTTCGTACAATCGTCGTCACCTTGAGCGCTCCCGAGAACGACGTCACGCCTGCGCCATCGGCAATTGCTGCGCCCGCGGCGGTGCCGACGCGGCGCCGACTCGTCCTCTGGGTGACAGTGGCGGCGGTGGGCGTGACGGCGATCGCGCTCGCGATGGCCTGGGACACGCAACGCCGCGTCAAGCAACTCGAACGCGAACTGGTGCAGCGCCAGGACGCGAGCCAGCGTGACGCCGCGGAGGCTCGCGCGGCCGCGCGCGGTGCGCAGGACATGGCGCGCGACGCCTCAGCCAAGGCGGCCTTGCTCGAGGCGCGGGTGGCCGAGGCCGCGATGCAGCGCTCGCAGGTCGAGGAGCTGCTGCAGTCGGTGGCGCGGTCACGCGACGAGAACGTGTTAGCCGACGTCGAGGCAGCGATCCGCATGGCCGTGCAACAGAGTGCGATCACCGGCAGCGCCGAGCCGCTGGCGGCGACGCTCAAGCAGGCCGAAGAGCGCCTCGCGCGGATCAACCAACCGCGCCTGGAGCGCGTGCGGCGCGCAGTTGCGCATGACCTTGAGCGCGTCAAGGCGCAAGGCTCGGTCGACATCTCCGCGCTGACTTTGCGCCTGGACGAGGCGGTGCGGATGGTCGACGAACTGCCTCTGGTCGCAGTGGCGGCGCCCGATGCGCGGGCGAAGCCGGCGGCGGCGAGCGCGAAGTCACCAGTGTCGACCGCTTCCGCGGCCAGCGCGGCCGCGGAAGCTTGGACTGCACGCGCATCGGCGTGGTGGCGCCACGCTGCAGCGGCCGTTGGCGACGAGTTGCGCTCGCTCGTGCGCGTGACGCGCATCGAGCACGGCGACAGCGCGTTGATCGCGCCCGACCAGCAGTTCTTCGTTCGCGAGAACCTGAAGTTGCGCCTGCTGAATGCGCGCCTCGCGCTCTTCGCGCGGCAGTTCGAGATCGCGCAGGCCGACCTGCGTGAGGCCTCGACCACGCTCGACCGCTACTTCGACCGTACGTCCCGGCGCGTGGTCGCCACCTCCGAGATGCTGCGACAGGTCGGCGCGCAGGCGCGCCAGACCATCCTTCCCCGCCCCGACGAAACGCTCGCGGCGCTGACTGCGGCGGCTGCGGCGAGATGAGAGCACCCCGCTCTCTGCGCTCGCGCCGCCCGAGGTGGATCGCAGACCACCCGGCATCGACCCGACGCGGACCCGTCAAGGCCTCCGATCTGCGCCGATGAAAGCGGTCATCTGGCTCGTCTTGCTGGCCACGGCGGCCGTCGTCGTGGCCACCACGTTCGGCCGCAACGATGGGCTGGTCAGCCTGTACTGGAGCGGTTGGCGTGTCGACCTGTCGCTCAACCTGTTCGTGATCGGCGTCGTGCTGGCGTGCCTGGCGCTGATGATCGCGCTGCGTGCGCTGCAGGCGCTGCTGACACTGCCGCAGCGCGCACACGAGTGGCGCATGCTCAGGCGCGAGCGTGCCGCGCAGGGCGCGCTGCGCGAATCGCTGGCTGAATACTTCGGTGCGCGTTACAGCCGTGCATACAAAGCCGCGCTGCGCGCGGTGGCGATCCACGAGGCCACACCCAACCTCCCCGACGCCCTTTCGACGCGCGCGTTGTCGCACCTCGTCGCCGGAGCCAGCCTTCATCGCCTGCAGGACCGGCCCCAGCGCGACCGCCAGTTCGACAAGCTCAGGCATCTTCAACGCAAGGGGGGCGCCGGCGCGCGCGCGGTCGACGACGGCGCGGCACTGCTGGCCAGCGAATGGGCGGTCGATGACCGCGACCCCGCGCGTGCGCTGGCGCTGCTGGCCGCACTGCCGCCCGGTGTGGCGCGGCGCACGCAGGCCCTGCGCCTGAAACTGCAGGCACAGCGAATGGCCGGCGAGCCAGTGGCGGCGCTTCACACGGCACGCCTTCTGGCCAAGCACCAGGCGTTCTCGCCCGCGGCGGCGCAGAGCCTGCTGCGTTCGCTGGCCAGCGAAACGCTCGACGCGGCGCGCGACGCCGAACAGCTCGAACGCGCTTGGCAGCAGCTCGACGCGGTCGACCAGTCAGACCCCTTCATTGCCGCGCGCGCGGCGCGCCGTGCGGTGGCGCTTGGTGCACCGCAGCGCGCCCGCGACTGGCTGCTGCCGTCCTGGGAGCGCCTGGCCGAGCTCGGGCGCGACGAGCGCGAATCGGTGTCCCTGACGCTGGCGCGCAGCCTCGACGGGCTCGGACCCGACTGGTTGCCACGTTTGCAGGCGGCCGAACTCGCACTGCCCCACGACCCGGCCGTGCAGGCAGCGGTGGGCTGTGCCTATGCCGAGCGCCAGCTCTGGGGCAAGGCGCGCGGGCCCCTCGAGCGCGCGGCCCGCGCGACCACCTTGCCGCCGCAGGCGCGGCGCGACTGCTGGGTGCGCCTGGCGGCGCTGGCACGTGCCGAGGGCGACGACGCGCGTGCGCAGCGCTGCGACCGCGAGGCCGCTGCCATCGCCTGAACCCGCGTCAGATCGCGTTGCGGTCCGTGGCCAGCGTGTGCAGGAACGCCTCGCAGCGCGCCAGCTGAACCAGGCTCACGTACTCGTCGGGTTGATGCGCCTGGTCGACGAAGCCCGGACCGCAGACAACGGTGGAAATCCCGGCGCGCTGGAACAGGCCAGCCTCGGTGCCGAAGGCCACGAGCGTGGTGCCTCGGGTACCGGCCAGGCGTTGCGCGAGCGCGGCGGCGGGTTCGTCGGCACGCGCCAGGAAGTCGGGCACCGCGCAGATCACGTCGAAACGAAATCCGGTGGAAGGATCGACCGCCTTCATCGCCGGCTCCAGCACCGACACGTGCTCGAGCACGCGCTGCTGCATCGCCATCGCGTCGTGGCCCGGCAGGTTGCGGAACTCGTAGTGGAAGACGCAATCCTCGGGCACGATGTTGTCGGCGATGCCACCCGAGACCACGCCCACGCTCGCGGTGGTGAAGGGCACGTCGAATCCCTCGTCGCGCGGTCCGCGCTCGCGCCAGCCTTCGGCCATGTCGGCGATTCGTGCGATCAGGCGCGCGCCCGCCTCGATCGCGTTGACCGAGCGCGGGGTGAGCGAGGAGTGCGCGGGCTTGCCCTTGACGCAGCAGCGCCAGCGGTACACACCCTTGTGCGCGACCGCCGGCACCATGCCGGTGGGCTCGCCGATGATGCACAGGCGTGGCGCGACACCCGCGTCGCGAAGGTCGGCGATCAAGTGCCGCACGCCGAAGCAGCCGACCTCCTCGTCGAAGCTGAATGCGTAGTGGATGGCGAACGGCAGGTCGGCAGACAGAAACCGTTCGGTCTGCGCAACGACCAGGCCGATGAAGGCCTTCATGTCGGCGCTGCCGCGGCCATACAGGCGTTCGCCCGCGACGTCGGCGGCGAGCGGGTCACGCGTCCACGCCTGGCCGTCCCAGGGCACGGTGTCGGTATGGCCAGACAGGATCACGCCTGCGGGCTTGTGCGGGCCGATCGTCGCAAACAGGTTGGCCTTTCGGCGCGTCTCGTCATATGTCAGGCGCAGCGCAACGCCGAGCTCGCGCAGATGATCTGCAATGCACTCGATCAGGACGAGGTTCGACTCGCGGCTGACTGTGTTCAGGCGCACCAGGCGCTGCGCCCAGGTGAGCGCGGCAGGCGATGGGCGGGTCTCGCGGGTCACGTCGAGAATGTAGCGCCTGCTATACTTTCGCCCCTTCGCGGCTGTAGCTCAGTTGGATAGAGTACTTGGCTACGAACCAAGGGGTCGTGGGTTCGAATCCTGCCAGCCGCGCCAGACCAGAAACACAACGGGTGACGTGATCTTCGCGTCGCCCGTTGTCCTTTGTGGTGCTCACAAGCGCACATGAACAAGGCCTTCACCAGGGAAAGCGACGGCGACGACAGTGACGACGATGGCTCGTCGGCGCTCCCGCCGCTGCCCGCGGGCGCGAAGAACTACATCACGCCGGCCGGCTATGCGCGGCTGCGCGCCGAGCTGCTCGCGCTGCTCGATGTCGAGCGGCCGAAGGTCGTCGAGACCGTATCTTGGGCGGCCAAGAACGGCGACCGTTCGGAGAACGGCGATTACCTGTACGGCAAGAAGCGGCTGCGCGAGATCGACCGCCGCATCCGCTTCCTGACCAAGCGGCTGGACATCGCCGAGGTGGCCGACCCGTCGCTGCATCATGGCAGTGACCAGGTCTTCTTCGGCGCAACGGTCACCTACGCCGACGAGGCAGGCGAGCAACGCACGATCACGATCAAGGGCATCGACGAGGCTGACAACCTGGCCGCCGAGGTCAGCTGGGTCGCGCCGATCGCGCGCGCGCTGCTCAAGGCACACGAAGGCGACGAGGTCACGCTCGTGACGCCCAAGGGGCCGCAGCGCATTGAAGTGCTCGAGGTCCGCTATCCGGCGCCCGAAGGCTGACCGGCTCCGCGCAGCAGATTGGCCAGCTCGACCGCCGAGCCGACGCGCATCTTGTCGAACACGCGCGCGCGGTGCACTTCCACCGTGCGCACACTGATGCCCAGCGCGTCGGCGATCAGTTTGTTCGGCCGTCCCTCGATCACCAGTCGCATCACCTCTCGCTCGCGCTCGGTGAGTTCGGCGAGGGCATGCTCGACGATCTCGCGCGCGCGCCCGGACTCGAGCTCGGCACGGCTTGCGTCGAGCGCCTGCTCGATGCGATCGACCAGCGCATTGTCCGAGAAAGGTTTCTCGACGAAGTCGAACGCACCGCGCTTGACCGCCGACACCGCGGTGGGCACGTCGCCGTGGCCGGTGAGGAAGATCACCGGCAGTGTCGCGACGAGGCCGCGTTCGACCAGGCGATCGAACAGTGCCAGGCCGCTCAGCCCGGGCATGCGCACATCCAGCAACAGGCAGGACGGCGCCTGCGGCCAACGCGAACCACGCGATGCCTGCTGGCGGTCGACGAAGGCCTCGAACGCCTCGGCGCTGGCGAAACCCTCCGACAGCAGCCGGCGCGACCGCAGCAACCAAGCCAGGGCGTCGCGCAACACCTCCTCGTCGTCGACGAGGTAGACCATCGGCAGGCCGAGCGGCGCGCTCATGGCCGCAGTATGGTCCGGCTTGCGCGGCGCTGCCAGCGGGGGGCCGGCTCGCCGAACGCAGGCATCACGCGGCCCGCAAAGTGAACCGGAACGTCGTGCCCTTGCCGCTGCAGTCGAAATCGAGCGCACCGCCATGCTGCTCGACCACGGTGCGGCACAGCGACAGGCCCAGCCCCATGCCTTCGCTGCGGGTCGTGAAGAACGGTGTGAACAACCGTGCCGCCACGTCTGGCTGGATGCCGGGTCCCGCGTCGCGCACGGTGAACTCGACCCAGTCGTCCCTGCCTTGTCCGGCGATCGGGCGCACGCCCACGCGCAGCAACCGGGCGTCGGTCGCGGTGTCGTCGGTCTCCATCGCCTGGATGCCGTTGCGCGTGAGGTTGAGCAGCACCTGTTCGATCATCGTGCGATCGGCCCGGACGCGCGGCGCGGGCGTCGGGCAGTCGACCTCGACGCGCGTGCCGCTCTTGTGCGCCTGCAGGCGGACCAGCGGCAGCACGGCGTCGATCAGGACTGCTACCGATATGGCTTCATGCGCCTGTTCCCGCCGGCGCACGAAGTCATGCACGCTCTTGATCGTGCGGCCAGCGCGCTCGGCCTGTTCGGCGATGCGCGACAGGGCCTGGCGCAGCATCGCGCGGTCTGCGGCCACCAGCTCGGTGCCCTCCGGTGCGCCGACCGGGTCGAGCAGGTTGAGTGAGCCACTCGCGTAGCTCGAGATCGCCGCCAGCGGCTGATTCAGTTCGTGGCTGAGCAGCGATGCCATCTCGCCGACGGTGGCCAGGCGCGCGGTGGCCTGCAGGCGCTCCTGCTGCTGGCGCGACATGTCCTCGATCCGGCGTTGCTCGGACAAGTCGACCGTGGCGCTCATCCAGCCCGTGTGCCGGCCCTGGGTGTCGACCAGCGGGGCCTCGTACAGCAACACCGGGAACCGCTCGCCGTTCTTGCGCATGAAGACCGTCTCGTAACCCACCTGGGCGGGGCCGTTGCCGGCTGCCGCCGGCGCCGCCACCGTGCCCAAGCGCTCGGCCTGCCGCCGCATGTAGTCGTCGACCCGTTCCGGTGGCCAGTAGGGCGGGTGCGCAGCGGCAAGCAGCTCGTCGGGCGCAAAACCGACCATGCGGCAGAACGCCGGGTTGACGTAGGTGATCCGGCCCGCGAGGTCACGCGCCCGCAGCCCCGTGACCAGTGAGTCCTCCATGGCCTTGCGGAAGGCGAGCGCTTCGCCCAGGCGCTCTTCGGCTTCAGCGCGTCGCCGCACGTCGCGCGCGAGCAGCAGCACCAGCGCCATCAGTCCGAGCGACAGTCCGAACACCAGGGCGACGCTGAGGTTGGGAATCAGGTGCGGCCGGCCCTCGGCGCTCGCGGCGCGCAGCAGCAAGCCGACGCCGGGCAGGTCTACCACGCGTTCGGCGTGGTAGACGCCCGCGCTGCGAACCGAGCCGGCGCGAGCGAGACGCGTGCCGTCACCTTCGACGAACGACAGTTCGTGCGTGCGCGTGCTGTCCGCGACCAAGGCCGCGTCCAGCACCTCCGGCAGCGACAGCACCGCGATCATGCTGCCCCCGCCGGGCGCGGCCAGCGGGATGCACAGGTCGAGCGCCTCGAGGCCGGTGCCGCCGGCCAGCAGCGTGTAGTAGCTGCGCGAGAACGACGGTGCGCCGCTTCGGCGCGCACCCGCGCAGGCGGCCTCGGCGTCGATGCTCTGCAACTCGCGCGGCAACTGGTCGAACAGGCCGCTCGCGTAGGGCGCCTGAACCGCGTCGACGACGAGAAACGCCGCATCGCGCCTTTCGACGCGCAAGACTTCGCGCCGCTGGCGCATCAGCTCGGCGGCATCCTGGTGCCATGAGTCGCCCGCGCGGTCGGACCAGACCAGCAGTTGCAGGCTTTGCAGGGTGCGCGACAGGATCTGGCGTGCCGCGTCGGCGGCGCCGGCTGCCACGGCCTCGGTCCGGTCCTGCGCGCGCGAACTCTCGTAATTCAGAACGAGGAACAGCAGCAGGGCCTGCGCGACCGTCAGCAGCGCGATCAGCAGCCCCCACAACAGGGCCCGGCGCCAGCGCGGGCGCCCCGACGTCGACGCAAGATCGGCGGCGGGCTGCGGCGCCTTGGTCATGGTCGCCCACAGTATTGCGTAGTTGCAAGCAAATGCGATACGCAGTTTCGCGCATGGGTCCGTTCAACCCGGGCGGCGCGATCGAACGTACCATCGCTCACCCCCTCGTTGCCCCGATCGCGCCATGTCGAACCACGAAGCCAAACGCGCCGAATTGCGCAAATCCGCGCTCGAGTACCACGAGTTCCCGACGCCGGGCAAGGTGGCGATCGCCGCGACCAAGCCGCTGCTGAACCAGCATGACCTGGCGCTTGCCTATTCGCCAGGTGTCGCCGCCGCCTGCGAGGAGATCGTTGCCGACGCGCGCAACGCCTACCGCTATACCTCGCGCGGCAACCTGGTGGCGGTGGTGACCAACGGCACCGCGGTACTGGGCCTGGGTGACATCGGCCCGCTTGCGGCCAAGCCGGTGATGGAAGGCAAGGGCGTGCTGTTCAAGAAGTTCGCCGGCATCGACGTGTTCGACAC
>JAOUIM010000419.1 GCA_029884035.1 Aquincola sp.
CGCCAGCGCCGAACAGCAGTGCCATCGAGACCACCATCGCCAGCATGACCGCGCTGATGGCGCGCGCCGACCAGCGGCGCTCGATCAACACCATGAAGGGGGCAACCACTGCCCTTCGTGTTCCCTTGGTCCCGATCGTCGTATTCATCTTTGTGTTCTCCCTTTGTGCGACACCACTCGTCTGGAGGGACTGTAGGGATTTGTGGCTTCCTGCAACCGGATGTAAGTCGGCGGTTGCGAAAGATTGCCGGGGAGTTCTTCACGCCTTGAGGGGATTCCTGTTCGTGACGGATGACGCAGTCGCAAGCCCGCTCATCCGATCGGGTTGTCGGCACCTCGTCCCGGTGACTTGAGCCCATTCACGCGCGCGGGCGTGCACGAGTTCACGCCGCCGCGGCGCCTTTTGCCGTCACCGGTATGCTCGGGCCGCTTGGGGCCTGCCTCATCGCCGGCCGTGAGCCTGCCTCACCCATGTCCGCATCCCCCTGGTTCCGACTCGAAGACACCACGTCCGGTGCGAGGCCGACGCTGCGGCTGCTCGGCGCGTGGCGGCTCGCCGAGCTGGCGCAGATCGAGGCCGCGCTGGCCGCTGTCACGCTGCCGGCGGCTCTGACGATCGACGCGGGCGAGCTCGCCGCCATCGACTCGGCCTGCGCGCTGCTGCTGCTGCGGCAGTTGAGCGATCGCGGCGCTGTGTCATGGCTCGGTCTCGATCCCGCGCAGGCGCGCGTCGTCGAGCAGGCCCGTGTGCACCTGGCAGCCGCGCACGTGCCACCACTGCCGCCGCCGGCCCCGGGCGTTGTTTCGCATCTTGGCCGTGCGACCGTGGCGCTCGGCCGGCTGCTGCACGGGCACCTCAACTTCCTTGGCGCGACGTTGGCTGCGCTGGGTGCGGTCGTCGTTGCGCGCGCTCGGCTGCGCCCGCGCGAGCTCGCGACCCAGATCGAGCAGACCGGCCTGAACGCGATCCCGGTGGTCGCGCTGGTGACGATGCTGATCGGCATCGTGGTGGCCTACCTGCTCGGGCTTCAGGCCGAGAAGTACGGCGCCAACATCTTCGTCGTCGACGGCGTGGGGATCGGTGCGACGCGTGAGTTCGCGCCGATCATCGTCGCGGTCATCGTGGCGGGCCGCTCGGGCGCTGCGTTCACCGCGCAGCTCGGATCGATGAAGCTGACCGAGGAGATCGACGCGTTGCGCACGCTCGGCCTGGACCCGTGGCAGGTGCTCGTCGTACCGCGCGTGCTGGCATTGATGCTGATGCTGCCGCTGCTGGTGTTCGTCGGCGACGTCGCCAGCCTGCTGGGTGCGATGACGATCACCTCGACGATGCTCGACATCACGCCCGCCGGCTTCCTGGCCCGGCTGCGCGAGGCGCTCGAGCTGCGCCATGTGTTCGTCGGGCTGGTCAAGGCACCGGTGTTCGCGCTGGTCATCGCGGTGATCGGCACCCGCATGGGCATGACGGTGGCGCGCGATACGCGCGCAGTGGGCGTGGCGACGACGTCGACCGTGGTGCAGAGCATCGTCGCGGTGATCCTGATCGACGCCGGCTTCGCGGTGTGGCTGCAGGCGCTGGATTGGTGAAGCGATGAACCCCGCTGCACCGGTGATCGCGGTCGAGGACATCGTCACGCGTTTCGGCGCGCAGACGGTCCACGACGGCGTTTCGTTTTCGGTCGCACCCGGGGCGCTGGTGGCGTTGATCGGCGGCAGCGGCAGCGGCAAGTCGGTGCTGCTGCGCGAGATCATCGGGCTGCAGCGGCCCACCGCCGGCCGCGTGCACCTGTTCGGCGTCGACATGTGGTCCGCGCCCGAGAAGGAGCGCGCCGCGGTGCGGCAGCGGTTCGGCATGATGTTCCAGGACGGCGCGCTGTTCTCCTCGCTCACGGTGGCGCAGAACGTCGCGGTGCCGCTGCGCGAACACACCGCGTTGCCCGCGGCGAGCATCGACGCCCTGGTGGCTTTGCGGCTGCAGCAGGCCGGCCTGCCGGCCGACGCGGGGGCGAAGCGCCCGAGCGAGCTGTCGGGCGGCATGCGCAAGCGCGCGGCGATCGCGCGCGCACTCGCGCTCGAGCCGGAGATCCTGTTCCTCGACGAGCCGACCTCGGGGCTCGACCCGATCACCGCGCGCGGGCTCGACCGTGTGCTGCGCTCGCTCGTCGACGATCTGGGCCTCACTGTCTTCGTCGTGACGCACGACCTCGACACGCTGCTGACCGTGGTCGACCGCGTGATCGTGCTGGCCAACGGGCGCGTGCGGGCCGATGGACCGGTTGACGAGGTGACGCGAGTCGACGACCCTTGGGTCCGCGAGTACTTCGCGGTTCGTAGAATGACCCAACCCGGCGCATGAATGGAAGCTGAAGCCCGCTACACCTTTGTCGGCGCCGCAGTGCTCGTGCTGGTGGCTGCGCTGGTGGGCGGCCTCGTGTGGCTCAAGGACATCGGCGGGCGCGGCGAGTTCACCCGCTACGCGATCCACTTCGAGAAGCAGGCGCTCGATGGCCTGCAGCTCGGCGCCGAGGTCAACCTGCGCGGCATCAAGGTCGGCCGCGTCGAGGACTACGCGCTGTCGCACGACAAGCTCAATCGGGTGCGCGTGGTGGTACGCGTCGATGGACGTGCGCCGGTGCGCACCAACACCGTCGCGGTAGTGACGCGCAATTTCGTCACCGGCATCGCCGCGATCACGCTGGTCACGCCCGAACCCGCCGGTGACGAGCTCACTGCGGTGCCCGACGGCGAGCGCTATCCGGTCATCGGCGAGGGCCGGTCCGACCTCGACGAGATCGCCGGCCGCGTCAACCAGCTCGGCGAGCAGGCGGCCAGCGCACTGACCAGCGTCAACCAGCTCCTGACGCCGGACAACCGCGCCGCCGCGATGGACACGGTGCGCAATCTGCGCGACCTGACGGCGGGACTGAACCAGCGGCTGGCAGCGCTGGACAAGGTGCTCGATCGCACGAGCGCGGCGGCAGCGTCGATCGGCGCGGCGGCCGGGCAGCTCGGCAACGCCAGCGAACGCGTGGCGGCCGTGGCCGAGCGCTCGGGGGCGCGGCTCGACCAAAGCCTCGAGCAGGCCGAACGGACGCTGGTCGAGGCGCGAAGCGCAATCGTCCGTGTCAGCACAGCGATCGAGGACCTGCGCAAGGAGACGGGTTCGACGGCGCGCCGGCTCGAAGCCACTGCATTGAACGTGGACGACCAGTTGAGCGCGGCGACGATGGAATTGCGTGTCAGCATCGAGGCCGCCACGCGTGTGCTCGACCGCCTGCGCGAGCCACGCAGCGCGCTGTTCGGCCCGGCGCCAGCGCAGCTCGGACCGGGAGAGTCGAAATGAGGCACCTCGCCGTGCTCGCGT
>JAOUIM010000048.1 GCA_029884035.1 Aquincola sp.
TGCATGAGCGTTTCAGGCCGGCGATCCGCAGCTACTGGGATCGGCTTCAGGCTCGCGACGGTTACCGCCATGCCATGGCCGCGCAACGCGCCGCGGCATTGGAACAGGGCGTTTCAACAACCCCAGCGCCTGACACCTGCTGAGCGCGGCCTTCTGGCCAGGCTCGAGAAACGCCCGCGCAAGGTGAGCGCGGGTCGCCACGGTTCTGTTGACGAGTGAAAGGTCCTCGCCGCGTCGCTGCAGTTCGACGGCACCCGCTCGCCCGCGCGAATCGTTTCACCGTTGAACCACCCAGCGCAGGATCACCCGTTCGCGCAAGTTGCCGGCGATGCGCGCGGAGTCTGCGCAGATCTTTCGAAGACCGGCGCGCTGAGATGGCCGTCCCACCGCATTGGCCCGATGCCAGTTCAACCGCCTGTTCCATAGAGAGGGCCGGTTCCGGATGTCGATTGACACCATCTGGCGCGAGCCCCGCCGGCTTGGCGCCTGTACGCAATTCAATGGCATCGAATGACAAATCCAAACGGGTGCGTCTTGGTAACGTCTTGGCTGACCACACTGCGGATCCGACGCACACCCTGAGTCCCGATAGAAATGAACAGAGCCGCAATGTCGGGCTTCCCAGTGATGTGAGACGCGCCATCGACGTAAGGCAATTTCTGCTCACAACGCAAGTTCTTCGCACATAGAGTCTGCCGGTCCAGCATCATTATCAGATCACGGATACAGATGGCCGCCACACAAAAGATACTGCAATACAAGCAGCCTGAAAGTACTTATGACGTGATCATCGTCGGTGGTGGATTGCACGGCCTTTCGGCGGCCTACTACCTTGCAAAATATCATCAGGTTAAGCGCATCGCCGTCCTTGAAAGGCAATATATCGGATCAGGCGGCTCCGGCCGGAACACTGAGATGGTCCGCGCCAACAAGCGCGCGCATGAAACCCTGCCTTTCTACAAAGAAAGTTTGGAAATGTGGGATGGCTTGAGCGCGGAGCTGGAATGGAATTTACTGGTCCAAAAGAAGGGACTGATCGCCCTGGCCCACAGCGACGGAGAAGTTGATGCGATGCGCATGCAGGGCGACGCCCAACGGCGCGCGGGTATCAAGATCGACATGCTGAGCCCGCAGGAAATCAAGAGAATGGTTCCTGCCCTGGATATCAGCGACAGGACGGCGCTTCCCGTTGTCGGCGCCCAGTTCCATCCTGAAGGGGGAACCGTGCATCACGATGCTGCACTTTGGGGTTATGCGAAGGCGGCTTGTCGGCTCGGTGTGGATATTTGTGAGGGCGTTGAAGCGGTGGGCTTCAACGTGGAAGCCGGCAGGGCCACTGGTGTCAAGACAAACGTCGGAGAAATCTCCGCCGACAAGATTCACATCGCCGTCGGCGGCTACTCGTCGCAAATTGCCCGCATGCTGGGCGTCAAATTCCCCGTGGTCACCATCCCGATGCAGGTCATGACGACGGAATTGATGGCGCCCTTTCTGGACTACTACGTGGCTTCACCACGCTTGCACTGGTATACGCAGCAGACGCTGAAGGGAGACCTGATTCTCGGTGGCCAGCTCGATCCGTGGCAGTCATGGAAATCCTACAACACTTGGGAAGAATGCTCGGAGCGCGTGGCCAGCATCCTGGAATATTTTCCGGATCTGGCCCATGCGCGCGTCGTCCGCAGCTGGTCCGGCCTGTGCGACTGCACCGGTGACTCAGCCCCCGTCATGGGGCCGAGCGGAATTGAAGGTCTGTCGCTTGACGTGGCCTGGGGCTACTACGGTTTCAAATCGACGCCCGCCGCCGGCAAGTATTCCGCTGAATACATCGTCAAGGGCAAGGTGCCTGAAAAGATCAAGCATTTCGGGCTCGATCGGTTCTTCAACAGATCGCGCGTGCGGGAAATCATCATCTGAAGGTGCATTGCAGATGCCATTCCTCATAAGGTGCCCGAACTGCGGCAATCGAAACCCCTACGAATTCAAATTTGGTGGCGAATGCAAGACCAGTCCCGCCGCCGGTGCCGACAGGAACGCTTGGTGCGACTACCTCTACTTCAACGAGAACATGTCTGGATTCCAGGAGGAGTGGTGGTTCCACAGCAAGGGTTGCGGCGATTGGATAAAGATCCGACGAAACACTGCAACCCATGAAATCGCCGACCAGTAGCGCTATGGCAAATAGATTGCCAGACAGCCCGGCCCAGGTTTTCGATCGCACGAAGCCGGTCACGATCCAATATCGAAACCGACCCGTTTCTGCCTTTGAGGGGGACACGGTCGCGTCCGCGCTGATGGCCTCGGGCATCGATACCTTTTCGCGCAGCTTCAAGTACCACCGCCGCCGTGGTGCCAGCTGCCTGACCGGCAACTGTTGCCGATGCACGATGAGTGTGGACGGGCGCATGCATGTCAAAACCTGCCAGACCGCTGTCAGGGCAGGCATGGTCATCGAACCCCATGGAAACGTAGAGTTGGATCTCAAGGCCTTGGGGGGCCTTTTCTCGCGGGCCATGCCGACGGGGTTCTATTACAAGAGTTTTTATAGGCCGGCCTGGTTATGGAAGCTCATCAAAGAGATTTTCCGCGCGATGCCCGGAAACATGGCAGCGGTGAGCCCTTTGGACGTGAAGCCTGAATATGACGCCGTCAATCTGAGCCCCGACTTGCTGGTGGTCGGTGGGGGGCTCGCCGGCATGGAGGCGGCCATCACGGCGGCTGAAGCGGGGATTCGGGTGGTCCTGGCGGAAGCCGATCCGCATCTGGGGGGCTTCGAGGCCTATCAAGGCGAAGCGGGTCACCGGCGTGTGCAGGAATCGATCCGCCGCCTGGAACGGTTCGCGAACGTCCGTGTGCTGACTTCCACCCGGGTGTCGGCCATCTACCCCGATGGCGTTGCGATCTGCATCCAGGCGTGTGACCCGGCAGTGAAGCAGCACTTCGTGGAGCGCAGCTACCACGTGAGGGCCGGTGCAACGGTTGTCGCCACCGGGGCGGGTTCGATGCCGATGCTGTTCAAAACAATGAGCTGCCTGGCGTCATGTTGCCTGAGGCAGCGCAAAGGCTCGTGCATCTGTGGGGCATCAAGCCGGGCCAAAAGGTGCTGCTGGCCGGCGGTGACGACTACCTTGCCGAGGTGGGTCTCGAGCTGATCGCAAAGGGGGTCGGGTTGGCGGGGCTGGTCGACTACCGAGCGACCGGCCTGAACGAATCGCTCAGCGCGAAGCTGGCCGAGCGAGGAGTCAAGGTCTGGAGCCGTCACACATTGATCGGTGCCACGGGCGCGCGAAGGGTCAAGGGTGCCACGGTGGCCGCAATCGACGGATCAGGCTCCCAGCAGGTGCCCTGCGACACCATCGTGGCTTCGTCCGGCCGCTACGCGCAGCACAAGTTGCTGGGGCAGGCAGGGGCCAGGATGATCTACGAGCCCGCGTTGAATTTCTATCTGCCCGAGCAGCTGCCGCCCGCATACCAGGCAGCCGGACGACTGCTGGGCCTTGAGGACCCGGAGGCGATCAGGGCGCAGGGCAGACTCGCGGCGGCCAGGGCGTTGAAGTTCCTTGGCATCGACAACGGCGCAACCACATCGGAACCAGCGGCGGGGCCGGCGCCCATGCGAGCCGCGAGTGCCGTCTGCCTGCAGCCACTGGTGGCCGAAGACCGCAGCAAAGCCAAGACCTTCGTCTGCTTTTGCCACGACGTCAGCGAAGAGAACATCGAGCAGGCGATCGAAGAGGGCTTCGACAACGTCGAGACCTGCAAGCGGTTCACGACCGCGACGCAGGGCGCATGCCAAGGTGGCATGTGCGAGGCCAATTTTGCTCACCTGCTGGCCAAGAAGCGGCCGCAACTCGGGAGCCGCACCTTGCCGACGACGCGGCCGCCGGTGGCGTCGATGAGCCTGGGCGCGATGGCGGCCGGGCATCACGATCACCCGCAGCGCTCGCCACTGCACCAGATTCAGTTGCAGCACGGTGGCGTGCCGATGCGCCTGGGCGCCTGGATCCGCATGCGTGACTTCGGCGACGACGAAGCCGAGAGTCTCGCAGTCCATCACGCGGCCGGGATTTGCGATGTCTCGATGCTCGGCAAATTCCGCGTCTTCGGTCCGGACGCCGAGAAGCTTCTCAATCGGGTGATGACCCGAAGGGTCGACGGCCTTTCGGGCAACAAGATCCTCTACTTTGCGACCTGCAACGAGGAAGGTGTCCTCGTCGACGACGGCGTCGCCCTCAAGATGGGCGAGCACGACTACTTCGTCACCACGCTGGCGGGCCGGGCGCCGTTGGCCGAGGAATGGTTTTCGCGCTGGTGTCGCGAAGAAGACTGGGATGTGACCGTCGTGAACCTGACGGACACCCGCGCAGGCATGAACCTCGCCGGGCCCAAATCCAGAGAGATTCTTGCAAGTCTGACCGCATCGGACATGTCCGATCAGGCCTTTCCATTCCTGACCTGGACCCGGCTGCAAGTGGCGGGCGTGGACGTGATTGCGATGCGAATGGGCTTCGTCGGCGAGTTGAGCTACGAGCTGATGTGCCCTTCGAGCCAAGCCGGCTTCCTTTGGACCCGGATCCTGGATACGGGTAGGCCGCTGGGCCTGGTTCCGTTCGGACTGGGCGCCTTGAACATCTGTCGGTTGGAGAAGGGGCATGTCGTGCCGGGGCTCGACACCGATGGATTCACCAATCTCTTCGAATCGTCGTTCGGATGGATGTTGAACCGCAACAAGACCGAGACCGTCGGCAAACCCATGCTGGATCTGTACGCGGATCAGCCGCCGAAGGAGCAGGTCATCGCATTCAGCATCGCCGGCCGGTCGGCTGTCCCCGACGGGGCCTTGGTCGTGGACGCCGAGCGGCAACTCGGACGCGTCACCTCCGTTCGGTACAGCCCCTTGCTCGACAAGACGATCGGCCTGGCGCTCGTGGCGCCGCACGACGAATGGCGCGAAGGCGGCAAGGTGCATTTCTGGTACGAGGGCGGGAAGCAAGCGGTGGCTGAATTCGCCAAGCCTCCGTTCTACGACCCGTCCGGTGAAAGGATGAAGGCGTGATCACGCGTGCAAGCGCCATCGCGCTCCCTGCCTGGGCAGGCAGGCCCGTGCACCGTGAACTGGCGGGCTGGCCAGTGGTCGAGCGCTTCGACCCACCGGAAGGCCCATGCGCGGTCGGGCTCACGGACTTGAGCCATCGTCCGAAGGCGCTCGCCCACGGACGAGCGGTGGCGGCACTGGGAGTGAGCAAACCGGGCCAGGCAGTGTGGAACGGTCAATCGCTGGTGGGGTGCCTGAAGACCAATCTCGCGACCGTCTTCGACCTGGCCGGGCCGGTGGAGCCGGATTGGGCAAGCGATGGCTACACCGACATGACCGACGGGTGGTCGCTGCTGGGATTGTGGGGGCCCAAGTCGCCGGACGTGGTGCAGCGTCTGGTGACGATCGACGTGGAGCCCCGCTCGATCGAGGGCCCGGCGTTCTTCGCCACCAGCAGCCATGGCTTGCGGATCCAGCTGGCCAACCTGCGACGGCCCGGCCCCGGCTTCGTGCTCGCCTGCGCCCGCTCGCACGGGCAGAACGTCTTCGAGGCCTGTCTGCGGGCCGGCAAACAGTTCGACTTGAAGATCACCGGCACCCATGCCTTTTACGAAGGGCTGGGCATCACTTGACACAGGACTGGCCGGCAGACTTTACAGGCACGGCAGTTCGGCAACACCTCGCCGACCGGGCACGCGTCCGCGGCGACAACAGATCAAAGGAGACTTCAAATGGTTGATTTGGGCAAGACAGCCCCGGGCAAGATCACCGGCGGTGCGATGCTGGCGCGAGCCCTTCGCGACAAGGGCATCGACCGCGTCTTTTCGCTGTGCGGCGGATTCATCAATCCCATCTACATGGGCTGCCTGGAATACGGCATCGAGGTGGTCGGCACGCGCAACGAAATGGAGGCCGGCTTCCTGGCCACGGCCACGGCGCGCTGCACCCGCAAACCCTCGGTCTGCATCGCCGAGCCCAGCGGTTTCACGAACTATGTGTCCGCGGTCGCCGAAGCGTATTACGCAGGCGACCCCGTGGTCTTCATCAGCGCGAGCTCGAACTCGAACAACTTCGACAACCAAGGCTTCAAGGAGATGCCCCAGGCCGAGGTCGTGCGCTGCATGACGAAGTACTCGATCGAAGTCAACGACGCGCAGCGCATCGGCTGGTTCCTGGACAAGGCCTGGGACATCGCGACCCAGCACCCCACCGGGCCCGTGCAGCTGTGCATCCCGACCAACTTCCTGTTCACCAAGCAGTTGAACGCCGAGGCGCCCGAGGGTGCGCGCACATTCGACAGGTCCCGCAACAAGATTCACCGGCCGGCGCCCAATCCGGCCGACGTGGCCGAGGTCGCCCAGTTGCTGCGCGCGGCCAGGAAGCCGGTCGTCATCGCGGGCCCGCAGGTCTGGTACAGCCAGGCCGACACGGACCTGGCCGCCTTGTGCGACCAGTGGAACATCCCCGTGTTCGTGCCGCTCACGCATTCCAAGGCCATCGACCAGGGCCATCGCTGCGCCGTGGGCCTGGTCGACTATCACCAGAACCACGCGTCGAGGATGATCGGCGCGGAGGCCGACGTCGTGCTGATGATCGGCGGCCAGCTCGACTTTCCGGTGAACTTCGGCGAGGCGCCGCTGTTCAACCCGAAGTCGGCGTTGATCACGGTGAACGCGACGGCGCGCGAACTCAGCAACAACGCGCTTTCCGATGTCCGCGTGTGCAGCGACGTCGGGATGTTCGTTCGCGCACTGAGGAACGAACCCGAGCTCGGCAAGGCCATGGCCCCCGACTGGCTCGAGCGCCTCCAGGCACGACGCAAGCAGCACGTGGCCGAGTTCGCCGAAGTCCTGACGGGCCCCGCGCCGAGTGGGGCGGTCCACCCGCTGCGCCTGTGCTACGAGGTGCTGATGTCCTTGCGTGAAGAAGACATCTGCGTCATCGATGGCGGCGACATCGCGTCCTGGTTCGAGATGGCGATCAACGCCTGGGCCGCGCAAGGCCGCCCGGTCAAGGGCATCTTCGCCCCCGGTCCCTGGGAGCAGATGGGCACCGGCCCGGCGTTCGCGACGGCCATTCAGATGGCCAACCCGGACTCCCGCGTGGTCCTGGTCACCGGCGACGGATCCTTCGGTCTGGCGCCGGGCTTCACGCCGCTGGAGACCGCGATCGATCGCGGCGTTCCCGTCACCGTCGTCGTGGCCAACAACTCGCAGTGGGGAATGATCCAGAACCAGCAGAAGGCGATGTGGGCCGGCAAGGTCGTGGCGACCTCGCTGCGTCGCATGGAGTACCACCCCATCATGGCCGCGGCCGGCGCGTTCTCGCTGAAGGCCGTCGATGTCGCCGGGGTTCGATCGGCGCTCGAAGCGGCACGTGGACAAGGCCGGCCGGCCTTCGTCGAAGTGATCACGGAGGCCGTCTCATCGCCCATCACGCAAGGCCTGGTCGAGATGCGCATCCGGACCGCCATTGAATGACAGGCGCGGTTCGCGTCGACGCGAGCCGGATCAGCAAACACCCAAGCAAAGGCAGGCACCCGATGGCCGACTACAGACACAACACAGAGCAGACCAACGTGATGCCGCATCACGCACTGGAGAAGGACGGCTGGAAGATCGTTTCCGGCACGCCGAAGAAGTCGCTGCGCATCGACCATGGGTCGGCGGACAAAGGCCCTGTGGTGGGCATCTGGTCTTGCACCCCCGGTGTCATCGAGATGGCGTCGCTGCCCTTCCATGAATTCGTCACTCTCTCTGCGGGCAAGGCGCACATCACGCTGGACGGCGGTGAACCTTTACCGATCCAGGCGGGCGACAGCTTCTTCTTCCCCAAGGGTTCGGCGGTCCGCTGGGACATCCAGGAGACCGTTTCGAAGTTCATGGTGGTGTGCGGCACCGCAGCGGTGATTTGAGACCCCGCCCGCGAGCATCGGCCGCTGTCCCAACCCAACTGCGCACGGCCAAGCATCACGAGCCTGATCATCCATCGAAATCGACGAAGGGAACTGCGATGACGACGACCATCCACCAGGGCATGCCGGACCACTTGTGGCGCCCGCTCACTCAACACCAGATCCTGAAGGGCAACACGCCGAACCGGATCGTCAGCGCCAAGGGGTGCTTTCTCACCGACCAGAACGGCAATCGCATGCTCGACGCGCTGGCGGGCCTGTGGTGCGTGAACATCGGCTATGGGCGGCGCGAAATCGGCGAGGTCGCGGCCAGGCAGATGACCGAGCTCAACTACCTGGCCCCGGTCATGACCTGTGGCCCGGTCGTCGACTTCGCCGCGAAGTTGCAGCAGCTCCTGGGCTTCGATTGCCACGTCTACTTCTCGTCGAGCGGCTCCGAAGCCAATGAGTCTGCCTTCAAGATTGCGCGCCAGTACCACCTTCAGGCAGGCAACGGCGGCGAGCGGCGGTTCAAGATCATTTCGCGCTACCGCGCCTATCACGGCGCCACGATGGGTGCGATGGCAGCCACCGGGCAGGCGGAGCGCAAGATCGGCTACGACCCGGGCCCGGTGGGCTTCATCCAGATCATGCCGCCCTACCCCTATCGCGGCCACCCGAAGCTGACGATCGAGGAGCATGGCGAGCAGTGCGCGCAGCAGCTGGAGGAGACCATCCTCCACGAGGGCGCCGAGACCGTGGCCGCGTTCATCATGGAGCCGGTCATCTCGGGCGGCGGCGTTCTGGTTCCACCTGACAACTACATTCCGCGGGTCCGAGAAATCTGCGACCGCCACGGCGTCCTGATGATCTACGACGAGGTCGTCTCGGGTTTCGGCCGGCTGGGCACGATGTTCGGCTACGAACGCTGGAAGTCCGAGGCCGACATCATGACCTTCGCCAAGGGCCTGGGCAGTGGCTACGTCCCGGTTGCCGCCACCGTGGTGAAGGACCACATTTTCGAAAAGTTCCTGAGCACTCCTGGCAACATGCAACACTTCCGACAGGTCAACACCTACGGCGGACACCCGGTGGCCGCTGCGGTGTCTCTGAAGGCGATCCAGATCGTCGAGGAGGAGCGCCTGGCCGAGAACGCAAGCCAGGTGGGCGAATACACGCGCATCCAGATCCGCCAATTGCTGGGAGACCATCCCTACGTGGGCGAAGTGCGCGGCATCGGCATGTTGACAGGCGTCGAGCTGGTCCAGGACAGGCAGACCAAGGTTCCGCTGCCGGATGCCGCGATGGTCGGCATCACGACCGATTGCGTGCGCAACGGCGTGCTCCTGGGGCGCAACACGAACACGGTCCCGGGGCGCAACAACGTGATCCTGATCGCGCCGCCCTTGGTCCTGACCCGGGCCGAGGCGGATCAGGTCGTCGACACCTTTGCGGGCGCGATGAAACGAGCGCTGAACAAGTAGAGGCTGCGCTGCCCTGCGGCGGCATCGCGCCGCGACGAGGCCGCACTGGGTTTTGCCGCATACCCCTGTCCATTGGAGAGAGAGATGATCAGACACATCGTCATGTTCACCTGGAAGCCGGGCACGCCAGCCTCGATCAAGGAAGACGTGCTGAAGGGCTTTGCCCACATGAAGAACACGATCGAACACGTGATTCACATGGAGTGCGGCAACGACCAGAAGCTTGCCGAAGGAAATTACGATTTCGCGATGATTGCCGACTTTGCGGACAAGCAGGCTTGGTCAGCCTATCGAACGCACCCGGAGCACCTAGCCTTCGTCAAGAAGTTCGGAGCGCTGTCGGATCAGATTGCACGCATCCAGATCGAAATCTGAAGTTCCCCCGGCTCGGGCCACTCCGCACTGCCCCATCAACGCGTCGCGAACCACCCGTTCGACCTATTCCACCGAGCGAGAAAACCCAATGCAGATCCATCTTCATCTGGCAATCACCCGCAGATTCCTGCTTTGTGCCACGGTAGCCGCTTCGCTGGCCGCAGCCGTCCCCTCGGCACTGGCACAGAAGAGCGGGTCCACCCTCACCGTCGGACGCCCAGCGGATGTGTCGTCGATGAACGTGTTTGCGCACGCGACGGTCGAGGACGAAATCGTGCACCCGATGGTGTTCGATACGCTGGTGTACGGTGCGAAGAACGATCTGGGTTATGGGCCCGGCCTGGCCGAAAGCTGGTCCTTCGATGCTGCGGCCAACGCCTACACGTTCAAGTTGCGCACCAATGCGAAGTTCTCGAACGGCAAGCCAATGAAGGCCGCCGACGTGGTGTTCTCGATCAACGAGTCGCGCCAGAAGTCGACCAACTACAAGGGATTGCTGGCCGGCGTGACGGGTGTCCAGGCGGCCGGGGAGCACAGCGTCAAGGTGACCTTGGCGGGCACCGACAACCTGTTCCTCTCCGGCCTGCTGTGGGTGTACGTGGTGCCCGAGAACTACGGTGGCGCCAAGCTGGAGGACTTCTTCGCCAAGCCCGTCGCGTCCGGCCCCTTCACGCTGGGCGAATGGACCCCCGGCTCCTCCATGACCCTGTCGAAGAACCCGAACTACTGGAACGCGGCCAAAACCGGCCTGGACGCGGTCAGGATGAAGATCATCCAGGGCGACAACGAGCGCCTGGCCGCCTTCAAGTCCGGCGGCATCGACATCTACGAGAGCGTGCGCTTCGACTTCATCGACCAGATCCCGGTGAAGAACCGCGTCGTCGTCAATCCGACGGCGCGCACCATGCTGCTCTACACCAACAACAACAAGGCGCCATTCAACAACATCGAGGCGCGCAAGGCCTTGTCCATGGCGATCGATCGCGAAGCGATCCGCAAAGCCCTATGGCCCAATCTGTCGACGCCGATCCAGGGTCTGCTGATGCCCGGTACGGCCGATACGGTTCCGGCGACCAATGGCAAGTGGGATTACGACCTCAAGGCGGCCAAGGCCGCGCTCGCTGCATCGCCGACGCCCGGCGCCAAGATCCGCATCAGTGCGGCCTACAGCCGAGGCGTCGACGAGGTGCTGGTGCAAGCCGTCCAGTCCCAACTGCAGGCGGCCGGCTTCAAGGTCGAGCTCAATGTGTCGGACTTCAATACCGTCATGGGGCAGGTCCTGAAGAGCGATTTCGATGTCTGGCTGATCGGCAATACCACGTTTGGCACGACCGCGGCGGAGATGCTGAACTTCTACGCGTCCGCGTTTGGCCCGCTCGGCGGATGGGATCTCAAGGCCATCGGCGCCATGGTCACCGAATACCGCACCGCGAAGGATGCCGCCACCCGCAAGGAGGCCGTGCGCAAGTTCGAGAACCTGATGCGGGCAAGTTATACGGCCTCACCTGTCGGCCACCCAGCCACCGTGTTCGGCGTGGCGGACGGCGTCAAGGGGCTGGATCCACTCGTGACCACGGCATACCGGCTCGATCAGATCCGGCTCTCGCGCTGAGGCGGATGAGGCTCACACGCCCACGCACCGGCCCCGGGGGGCTGCGGCCCGCGCCAGGGCAGCCCGCAGCCCCGTTGCGTTGAATGGCCCCGATGTCGCACGCCGGCTTCATCGCGAAGCGTCTGCTGCAGACGATTCCGCTGATGGCCGCGATCATGTTCCTCGTGCTGCTCTTGCTGCACGTCATTCCCGGTGACCCGGCGCGCGCGATCGCTGGCCTGAACGCCAGCGAGGAAACCGTGCAGAAGATCCGCGAGGACCTGGGTCTGGACAAGTCCTTGCCGGTGCAATACGTCACCTACGTCGGCCGTGCGTTGCAGGGCGACCTCGGCAAGTCCACGCGTTCGGGCAGGAGCGTCAACTCCATCATCGCGGATCGCATGGCGCCGACGGCGTGGCTGCTGTTGTGCGGCACGCTCTTGAGCGTGCTCGTCTCGTCGCTGGTGTCGGCGGCGGCGGCCCGCCGCAAGGACACCCTGCTGGACTACGGCTTGAGCGGACTGACCGTGGGTGGCATCAGCATGCCGACCTACTGGGTCGGCCTGATGCTGATCCTGCTGGTGGCGCTGCCCACGGGCCTGTTCCCGATTTCCGGCTTCGGCGAAGGCTTCCTCGGCCACCTGAATGCCATCGTCCTGCCGGCCTGCACGTTTTCCATCGCCATTTCCCCGGTCATGATCCGGGCGCTGCGGGCGAAGTTCATCGCCTTGTACGCCCAGGACTTCGTGATGATGTCGCGCGCCGCAGGCTTGAGCGAGAGGGCCATCCTCCTGCGCCACCTCTCGCGCCACGCGGCCATCATCCTGCTCACGATGATCTCGGTCCAGGTCGGACCGATGATCTTCGTCAGCCTGGTGATCGAGAAGACTTTTTCATTGCCCGGCCTGGGCGAGGCGCTGGTCAATGCCGTGTCGCAAAGGGACTTTCCGGTCGTCCAGGGCATCACGCTGGTGACGGCCTTCTTCGTCACGCTCGTCCACCTGGGCGTGGACATCCTGACGTCGTTCCTGAATCCAAGGGCGGGCCTGCAATGACGGAGCAGGCGGCCTCTGCGTTGCCGGGTGATGCGCCAGCCCCGGTGCGCCGTCCGACGCGCAAGCCTCTGCCGGTGAAGTTCAAGATCGGCGTGGCCATCGTGATCGGCTATGTGCTTCTCGGCGTGCTGGGCCCCGCCTTGTCGTCCGCCGATCCGGACCAGTCGAACATCCTGGCTCGGCTGCAGGCGCCCAGCGACGAGAATTGGCTCGGCACCGATCCACTGGGGCGCGACTTCCTGGTGCGGCTGCTGGTCGCCATTCGCGTCGATCTGCCGGTGGCGTTCCTGGCGGCCTTCTGTCCCATGGTCATCGGCACCGCCGTCGGTGCGCTGGCCGGCTACTTCGGGCGCCTGCCCGACATGGTCGTCAGCCGCGCCGCCGACCTGGTCCAGGCCTTTCCGGTCTACGTGTTCCTGCTCGTGCTGGTGTTCGCGCTGGGCAGCGGGGCCACGTCGTTCATCATCGCCGCGACGGCCATCGCATGGGTGGGCTACGCGCGCCTGACCCGGGGCGAGGTGCTGCGCCTGCGGTCGCTGGAGTTCGTCGCCGCTGCCAGGGTGAGCGGCTTGCCCGAGCTGCGGATCCTGGCCACGCACGTGATGCCGAACGCACTGCCGCAGACCCTCATCTACTTCATGTCGGACATCGTGCTGATGGTGCTGGTGCTGAGTTCGCTGTCCTTCCTCGGGGTGGGCATTCAGCCCCCGACCGCCGAATGGGGGCGGATGATTGCCGAGGGCCAGCCCTTCCTGCACAGCCACTGGAGACTGGCAGTCCTGCCCGGCCTGATGTTGATGCTGTTCGGTATCGCGTTGTCGCTGATCGCCGATGGCCTGGACGATTGGTATCGGGCATGACACGCATCCTGAACATCGAGGGCCTGCGGGTGGATCTGGTGTCGCACGGCCGGGTCACCTCGCCGGTGGGGCCGCTCGACTTGTCCCTGGATGCCGGCGAGTGCCTGGGCATCGTGGGCGAGACCGGATCCGGGAAGAGCCTGACCCTGAAGGCGATCCTCGATCTCCTGCCCGCTGGCTTGTCGCGCGGCAGCGGGAAGCAGCAGATTGCCGAAGGCG
>JAOUIM010000049.1 GCA_029884035.1 Aquincola sp.
CTGCATGGACAACGACGTGATGCGCCGCGGCAAGCCGACGGTGCACGTTGCCCATGGCGATGCGCAGGCAATGCTTGCCGGCGACGCCATGCAGGCGCTGGCCTTCGAAGTGCTCACACCGCAAGACGACCCCGCGATGCCGGCTGTCTTGCAGGCGCGCCTGTGCGGCCTGCTGGCCCGCAGCGCGGGCCATGCCGGCATGGCCGGGGGCCAGGCGATCGATCTCGCGAGCATCGGCTTGGCGCTCGACGAGGCTGCGTTGCGCGACATGCATCGGCGCAAGACGGGTGCGCTGCTCCAGGTCAGCGTGCTGATGGGTGCAGCGTGCGGCGAGTGTCCGCGCCGGGCATGGGATGCGCTGGCGCGCTACGGCGCGGCGATCGGCCTGGCGTTCCAGGTGGTCGACGACATCCTCGACGTGACGCAGGCGTCGGAGACCCTGGGCAAGACCGCGGGCAAGGATGAACACCACAACAAGCCGACGTACGTGTCGCTGATGGGCCTGGATGCCGCGCGGCGCCACGCCATGGATCTGCGCAACGATGCGCATGCCGCACTTGCCGACAGCGGCCTGCCCGATGCTGCGCGGCTGGCGCTGCTGGCTGATCGCGTCGTCGAGCGCGACAGCTGAAGGGAGGACAATGCACGCCATGACCACGACGTCACTGCTCTCCCGCATCGACAGTCCTGCCGACCTGCGGCGTCTGTCGCGTTCCGATCTGCGGCTGCTGGCTGACGAGTTGCGTCAGTACGTGCTCGACAGCGTGTCCAAGACTGGCGGGCACCTCTCGTCGAATCTCGGCACGGTGGAGCTGACGGTCGCATTGCACTATGTCTTCGACACGCCCGCCGATCGCCTGGTGTGGGACGTGGGCCACCAGACCTATCCGCACAAGATCCTGACTGGCCGGCGCGACCGCATGGGTTCACTGCGCCAGCTCGGCGGCATCAGCGGCTTCCCGCGCCGCGACGAGAGCGAGTACGACACCTTCGGCACCGCCCACAGCAGCACGTCGATCTCCGCTGCGCTGGGCATGGCGATCGCAGCGCAGACCAAGGGCGAGAAGCGTCATGCCGTGGCGATCATCGGCGACGGCGCCATGACCGCGGGCATGGCGTTCGAGGCGCTGAACAACGCGGGCATGCCCCACGCCGGCAAGGTGCCCAACCTGCTCGTGGTGCTCAACGACAACGACATGTCGATCAGCCCGCCGGTGGGCGCCCTGAACAAGTACCTGGCACGGCTGATGAGCGGGCAGTTCTATGCTGCCGCGCGCGAGGGCGTCAAGGGTGTCCTCAAGGCCGCGCCGCCGCTGTTCGAACTGGCGCGCCGATTCGAGGAGCATGCCAAGGGCATGGTGGTGCCCGGCACGATCTTCGAGGAGTTCGGCTTCAACTACGTCGGCCCGATCGACGGCCACGATCTCGACTCGCTGATTCCGACGCTCGAGAACCTGCGCGACAAGCCCGGGGCCCAGTTCCTGCACGTGGTGACCAAGAAAGGTTACGGTTACAAGCTGTCCGAGGCCGATCCGATCAAGTACCACGGCCCGACGCCGTTCGACCCCGCGGTGGGCATCCAGAAGCCGGCCACGCCGCCCAAGCAGACGTTCACGCAGGTCTTTGGCCAATGGCTGTGCGACATGGCCGAGTCCGATGAGCGGCTGGTGGCGATCACGCCGGCGATGCGCGAGGGCTCGGGGATGGTCGAATTCCACAAGCGCTTCCCGGCGCGTTACTTCGACGTTGGTATCGCCGAGCAGCATGCGGTGACGTTCGCCGCCGGCATGGCCTGCGAGGGGCTCAGGCCGGTCGTGGCGATCTATTCGACCTTCCTGCAGCGCGCCTACGACCAGATGATCCACGACGTCGCGCTGCAGAACCTGCCCGTGACCTTCGCGCTCGACCGCGCCGGCATCGTGGGCGCCGACGGCGCGACCCATTGCGGCGCCTACGACATCGCCTACCTGCGCTGCATCCCGAACATGGCGGTGATCACGCCTGCCGACGAAAACGAATGCCGCATGGCGCTGACGACCGCATTCCGCCGTGAACACCCGGTGGCCGTACGCTATCCGCGCGGCTCCGGAGTGGGCGCTGCGACACACGCCGAACTCGACGAACTGCCATGGGGCAAGGGGGAGGTACGCCGGCGCGGCGAGAGGATCGCCATCCTGGCTTTTGGCACGATGCTCTATCCGGCCCTGGGTGCCGCCGAGCGGCTCAATGCCACCGTGGCGAACATGCGCTTCGCCAAGCCGGTCGATGCCGAGCTCGTGGCCGAGCTCGCACGCACGCACGAATCATTCGTGACGGTCGAGGAAGGTTGCGTTTCAGGAGGCGCCGGATCGGCCGTGATGGAGGTGCTGCAGGCGGCCGGCCTTGCCCATCCCGTGCTCGCGCTGGGTTTGCCCGACCAGTTCATCGAGCATGGCGACACCGGCAAGCTGCTGGCGATGAGCGGCTTGGATGCCGACGGAATCGCGCAGGCGATCGCCGCGCGCTTCAGGGCGCGGCCCGCACTGGTGCGCGCGTAGCGGGCCTGCCGCTGGCGCGACCCCGCAATAGGCCCACCGCGGCGCAGATCCGCGATCGCTGTCAAGCTCTGATTCATGACCCACCCGACCCAGGCCCTTCACATCCCCGACACGCAAAGTGCGCGCGATGAACGCCATCTCGCGATCCAGCGGGTCGGCATCAGGGACATGCGCTATCCACTGCGCCTGAACGTGGCCGGTGCGGTGCAGGAGTGTGCGGCACTGTGGACGCTCGACGTGGCCTTGCCGGCCGAGAAGAAGGGCACGCACATGTCGCGCTTCGTGGCATGGCTCGAGGCGCTCGACTCGCCGCTCGACGCGGCCGAGTTGCGGCGCCAGCTGGGGTCGATGCTTGAGCGATTGAACGCGAACGAGGGCCGGGTCGAAGCCGCCTTCTCGTTCTTCCTGAGCAAGCGCGCGCCGGTTTCGGGCGTGAAGAGCCGTCTCGATTACCGGGGCCGCTGGGTGGCCGAGTTGCGATCGGGAGTCACGACGCTCTGGGCCGAAGTGGCCGTGCCGGTCAAGAGCCTGTGCCCCTGTTCGAAGGAGATCTCCGACTATGGGGCGCACAACCAGCGTTCGACGGTGACGATCCGTGTCGAACTGATGGACGGCGTCGACTGGCACGAATTGGTGCGCTTCGCCGAGGACAACGCGTCCAGCGAGATCTGGGCCCTGCTCAAGCGCCCCGACGAGAAGTGGATTACCGAACGCGCCTACGAGAACCCGAAGTTCGTCGAGGACCTGGTGCGCGACGTGGCGCTAGCCCTGAACGCCGATGCGCGCATCGGGCGTTACGTGGTGGAGGTCGACAACCATGAATCCATCCACAACCACAGCGCGTACGCACGCATCGAGCGCCTGTAGCGCGGCACTCGCATCGCTGCTGCTGCTGATGGCCGGCTGCGCCGGCTATTCGCCCGGGGATCTCGGTGCGGGCGCGACCGAGTCGCAAATCGTCGATCGAATGGGGCCGCCCACCGATCGCTTTGTCTCACCCGACGGCGGATCGCTTCTGGAGTATGCGCGTGGGCCCTTCGGCAAGCACACCTACCGGGTCGAACTCGATGCGACCGGCCGTGTCAAGGCGGTATCGCAACTCCTGACCGAGGTGAATTTCGAGGCGCTGCCGATCGGCGCATCGTCAGGCGAGGTGCGCAGCCGCCTCGGCCGGCCCTCGGAGACGCGCGTCGGCTGGCGTGGCGTCGGCGAGGTCTGGTCGTATCGCTACGAGTGGTTCAACGTCTGCCGCTGGTTCCAGGTCTGGCTGGTCGACGGGCGTGTCCGCGAAGCCGCTTACGCGACCGACCCGATCTGCGACGAGCGTCGGTTCTTCATCGGCGACGACTGAGGGCGGTTCGCCTACCTTGCGATCGCACTCTGGTCGACGTCGACGTCGTGGTTCACCGCGTCCGATTGCATCTCCTTCATGACCCGCCGGGCGCGTACTCAGTGCGATGACATGGTGCGCGATGCACCGAAACAGTGTCCATGAGGTACCGAATTGGCGCGCCCAAGAGGGTGCAGCACGCACCTTCATGGGCACCCAACTTGCATCCCCGGTCCCATTTCAACCGGGGGGAGATTGACGATGGACGCAGTGAAACAGGGCGCAGACACGCTGTTCATCTTGCTTGGCGCCACGATGGTGCTGGCCATGCACGCCGGGTTTGCGTTCCTTGAACTGGGTACCGTTCGCAAGAAGAACCAGGTCAACGCGCTGGTCAAGATCCTCGTCGACTTCGCGGTTTCGACGATCGCCTACTTCTTCGTCGGCTACGCAGTCGCCTATGGCACGGCTTTCTTCGTCGGGGCCGAGACCCTCGCAGCGAAGAACGGTTACGAGTTGGTGAAGTTCTTCTTCCTGCTGACCTTCGCGGCCGCGATCCCGGCGATCGTCTCCGGTGGCATTGCCGAGCGCGCGCGTTTCGGGCCGCAACTGATTGCCACGGCCGTGCTGGTGGGCCTGATCTATCCGCTGTTCGAGGGCATGGTCTGGGGTGGCCGTTTCGGCGTGCAGGGCTGGATCAAGGACCTCACGGGTGCCGAGTTCCATGACTTTGCGGGCAGCGTCGTCGTGCACGCGGTGGGAGGCTGGATCGGGCTGGCCGCCGTTCTCTTGCTCGGCGCGCGCGCGAACCGCTATCGCAAGGACGGGGGCATGAGCGCACACCCGCCGTCGTCGATCCCCTTCCTCGCGCTGGGTGCCTGGGTGCTCGCGGTGGGCTGGTTCGGATTCAACGTGATGAGTGCCCAGACGCTGGACAAGATTTCCGGTCTGGTGGCCGTGAACTCGCTGATGGCCATGGTCGGCGGCACGCTGATCGCCGCCCTGATGGGCCGCAACGACCCAGGCTTCGCGTACAACGGGCCGCTTGCGGGCCTGGTGGCCGTGTGCGCCGGCTCTGACGTGATGCATCCGATCGGTGCGCTCGTGGTCGGCGGCGTTGCCGGAGCGATCTTCGTCGCGCTGTTCACGCTGACGCAGAACCGCTGGAAGATCGACGACGTGCTCGGCGTGTGGCCTCTGCACGGCCTTTGCGGCACCTGGGGGGGGATTGCTTGCGGCGCGTTCGGTCAGCCGGCGCTCGGTGGTCTGGGCGGCGTGGGATTCGGTGCGCAGATGCTCGGCACACTGCTGGGCGTGGCCTGGGCCTTCCTCGGAGGGCTGGCGGTATACGGTGTCTTGCGAGCCGTTACCGGCCTGCGCCTGTCGGCCGAAGAAGAGTACGAAGGTGCGGATTTGTCGATCCACAGGATCGGCGCGACGCCCGAGCGCGAGGCCTCCTGGTAGCGCGCCGCGCTACAGTCGGCGCATGAGAGGACCTCCGGTCTGCAGCGCTCGCGTCCCGCGTCGCGAACGCCTTTGGTTCCGGACGGCCGGGGGCCACTGACGTGTTCACCGGCATCGTCCAGGGCATCGCGCACATTGCGCGCATCGCGGACCGCAGCGGCCTGCGCACCCTGCGGCTGGCTTTTCCAGCGGGCTTCGATGCCGGCCTGCAGATCGGTGCCAGTGTCGCAGTCGACGGTGTATGCCTGACGGTCACTGCGCTGCACGTGGGCGCGGCGGACTTCGACGTGATGTCGCAGACGCTCGCGCTGACGACCCTCGGCGGTCTGGATCAGGGGGCGGCGGTCAACGTCGAACGTGCCGCGAAGGAAGGCGCCGAGGTTGGCGGACACGTGTTGTCGGGCCACATTGACTGCCGTGCCACGCTGACTTCGCTGCGCACGCCCGAGAACAACCGCGTGCTGCGCATGGCGCTGTCGCCGCCATGGATGCGCTATGTCTTTGCCAAGGGCTATGTTGCCGTCAACGGTGCCAGCCTGACCGTGGCCGAGGTGCAGCGAGCGCCTGATGGTTCGGGCTGGTTCGAGGTCTGGCTCATTCCCGAGACGCTGCGCCTGACGACCTTTGGCGACAAGCGCGAGGGCGACACGCTGAACGTGGAGATCGATCGCCACACGCAGGTCATCGTCGACACAGTACGTGAGGCGGTCGACGCGCGCCTCGGTCCCTACCTGGCGATGCTCGACGCGCTGGCGCGCGAGCGCGGCGCATCCGGCGCCCGCTGAGCAGATCGCCTCAGACGGTGCGCTCGCCGCACCAGCGCTCGATTGTCGTGCGCACCTCGAGCGGCCGCTCGGTCAGGGGCCAGTGTTCGCAGTCGATGGTCTCGATGCGTACCTGGCGCATGTCATGCGCCCGCCGGCGCGTGGCGGCCGGCTCTGCAAAGGTTGCGCCCGAGGACAACAGGAGCAGCACCGGCACGTCGATCGAGGCCAGCCCGGGGACGGGCCGGAACATCTCGACGAGGTCCTGCAGGTAATGCGCGGTGTGAATGTGTGCCAGGTCCGCGCGCGTTGAGCTGTAGCGGCGTACGAAGTCGCGCGTCGCCTCGGGCGTGCCGTGCAGCGCCTCGCGCGCCAGGATGTCCAGCGCGCGCAGATCGAGCGGGGCGAGACCTCGACGCCGCAGTCCGATCGCGTTGAAGGCCCTGACCGCAACGGCGGCAGCGTGCAGCAGCGGGCCGCCGAGCGCGAGCAGGCGCCAACGGCCGTGCAGCGCCTCCCGGAACACCGGATCGATCAGCACCAGTGCCGCGGTCGACGGCGCGTGCCGGGTCGCGTAGTGCAAGGCCACCTGTGCGCCGAGGCTGTGGCCGACCAGCACGGCGCGCGTGTGGCCCTCGAATGCGAGCAGGGCAGCAATGTCGTCGCACCAGCGTTCCATGCCGATCGCACCGCGCGTGCCCGATTCGCCATGGCCGCGCAAGTCGAGGCGGATCACGTCCCACGCACGGGTCAGGCTCGTGGTCTCGACGAACTCCGACCAACGCGTCAGATTGCTGGCCAGTCCATGCAACAGCACGATCGCGCGTCGCGGCGCCGTCGGGTCCGCGCAGGGCGAGACGCGGTAGGCGATCGACGCGCCATCGGGCGTCGGCAGGGTTCGGGCGTATTCCATCGGCAGCGTGGCGCAAGGGGGGAGGGCATTGTCGCGGGCCACGGCGACGCTGCTAGCATGCCGCGGTGATGTCGATGGCCCCGCTTGCCGCGCTGGAACGGATGCGCCTGACGTTCGGTGCCGGCGTCGCGGAGCGCCGCCTGTCACTGCTCCAATCGGCCGATCGCACCCGACTGGCAACTGCAGGACAGGTCAGACGGCTGCATGAGCTGCTTTGTTTCATCAGGGCCTACCCCGACGACGCCAGAATCCTGGCGCAGGCCGAACGCATGCTCGGGCATTTTTCCGCTCGTGGCGACCTGCGTGCCCATCGTGCCGCGCTGGCCGACAGCGGCATCGCAGGCACGGCAATCCACTACCGTTTCTTCCACGCCCAGGCCCAGTGGCTCGCCGACCGCTGGCCCTCGCGCCTGAGCCTCGATCGCAGCAACACCGAGGCGGCCGCGCGCGTCGCCCGCGCACTGCCGCTGCTCGTGACGCCGGCAGAGTCTCAGGCGCTGACCGAGTCGCGCCTGCCTGCTTATGAGGCCATCGACCGCCTGCGCGACCGACGGACGGGCGACGCCGAGTTCCTGCTGCGTCGCATCGCGGCCATGCCTGGCGACATGTTCACGCGCGAAGCGTTCTCCGATGCGATCGACGCGAGCTTCGTGCTCGATGGTGCCGCCGATACACCATCGCGAACGGCTGCGGTCTTCGATGCGGCGCCGCGCAGCCTGGAGAGCCCGGGTCCGGTGCGCGGACGCCCGGACCTGCGGGCGCAGTTGCTGCGCTCGCCGCACTCGGTTTGCCGATTGCCCGCGCACGACGGTGCGGAACTGGCGGACCTGGCGCGTGGCGCCATGCTCACGCGCGCACGGGCACTCGCGGCGTTTTCGTATGCCGATGCCCGGGATGCCTGGCTCGTCGACGATGGCGATGGCCTGGCGTTCGCACTCTCCGGTGTTGTGCCCGAGAGGCGCCAGGCAGTGGCCGCCACCTACGGCGGCCTGACCTTGCGCAACCGCGTGCCGATCGGCTACCTGCAGGCCGACATTGTCGGCTCCAGCGCGGCCATCTCGTTCAATACATTCGAGACGTTCCGCGGCGGCGAGGCCGCGTTCACGTTCGCGCGGCTGCTGGCCACCATGCACCATGTCTTCGGTAGCCGCTCGTTCACGATTGAACCGTACCAGCTCGGTCAGGACAACGAAGAGGGTCTTGAGTCCGGTGCCTGGTGGTTCTATTTCCGGCTCGGATTCCGGCCGCGCGATCGGTCGACGTCGGCGCTCGCTCGTTCCGAGCTGGCACGGGTCGAACGACGCGCAGGCCACCGATCAAGCCTGCGCACGCTACAGCGGCTGGCCGAGCGCCACCTGTTCTTTGAGATCGACCCGAGGCGGCCGCACCCGTTGCCGCCGCTGGCCAGGCTCGGTCTGCGTGCGGGCGGCCGAATGTCGATGCACGCGGGCGCCGAGCGTGAACGTGCCGTCGCCGAAGCGAGCGCCGAGCTCGCACGGCGTTGCGGCCTGGCGTCACTCGCAAGCTTCACGCGCGACGAGCGGCAGGCATGGGAGCGAATCGCGCCGATTGCGGTGCTGCTCGACCTGGAACGCTGGAGCCGCGCGGAGCGCGCAGCGCTGGTCGCGCTGATCCGCGCCAAGGGTGGCCGAAGTGAGCGCAGCTTCGTCAAGGCGCACGTCGAGCACCCACGCTTGGACGCGGCACTGATCGAAGCCGCGAAATGAAAACGGCCGCGACGTCGGTCGCGGCCGTCGGGACAAGACGTCTGTGGTCAGGCCGCCAGAAGCTGCCGCAGCACGAACGGCAGAATGCCGCCGTGCTTGTAGTAGTCGACCTCGATCGCGGTGTCGATGCGCAGCGTGACGGTGACTTCGCGCTTCGATCCGTCGGCCTTGGTGATCACCAGCGTGGCATCGGTCTGCGGCTTGATCTCGGCGCCCAGCACCACGTCGATCGTCTCGTCGCCCTGGATGCCGAGCGACTCCCATGACTGCCCGCTCTTGAACTGCAGCGGCAGCACGCCCATGCCGATCAGGTTGCTGCGGTGGATGCGCTCGAAGCTCTTGGCCACCACGGCCTTGATGCCCAGCAACTGGGTGCCCTTGGCCGCCCAGTCGCGGCTCGAGCCGGTGCCGTACTCCTCGCCGGCGAACACGACGGTGGGCGTGCCCTCCTTGATGTAGGCCATCGCGGCGTCGTAGATCGCCATCTTCTGGCCGCCCTTGAGCGTATAGCCGCCTTCCTCGCGGCTGCCGTCGGACTTGGGCGGCAGCATCAGGTTCTTCACGCGCACGTTGGCGAAGGTGCCGCGCATCATCACGTCGTGGTTGCCGCGGCGCGCGCCGTAGCTGTTGAAGTCGGCCTTCAACACGCCGTTGTCGGTGAGGAACTTGCCCGCGGGCGTGGTCTCCTTGAAGCTGCCGGCCGGGCTGATGTGGTCGGTGGTGATCGAGTCGCCGAACAGCGCCATCACCTTGGCCCCCTGCACGCCGGACACCAGCGCCTTGGGCTGCATCGTGAAGCCCTCGAAGAACGGCGGCTGCGCGATGTAGGTGCTCTTGGGCCAGTCGTAGACCTGACCGCGAGTGCCTTTGACGTCGTCCCACAGCTTGCCGGGCTGGCCCTTGACCTTGGCGTAGTTCTCGCGGAAGGCCTTGGGGTTCATCGCCAGCTTCATCACAGCGTAGACCTCATCGCTCGAGGGCCAGATGTCGCCGAGGTAGATGTCGCGGCCGCCTTTTCCCTTGCCGACAGGCTGCGTCATCAGGTCGCGCGTAACGTTGCCGGCGATCGCATAGGCCACCACCAGCGGCGGGCTGGCTAGGAAGTTGGCCTTCAGGTTCGGGTGGATGCGCGCCTCGAAGTTACGGTTGCCCGACAGCACCGCAGCGCAGACCAGGTCGTTGTCCTGGATCAGCTTGTTCAGCTCGGGCGTCAGGTCGCCGGCGTTGCCGATGCAGGTGGTGCAGCCATACGCCGCCACCGCGAAGCCGAGTTTCTCGAGGTAGGGCAGCAGCCCCGCCTTGGTGAGATATTCGGTGACGATGCGCGAGCCGGGGGCCAGCGAGGTCTTGATGTGCGGCTTGACCGTGAGGCCCGCCTCGACCGCCTTCTTGGCCAGCAGGCCGGCGGCCAGCAGCACACCCGGGTTGCTGGTGTTGGTGCAGCTCGTGATCGCGGCGATCAGGATGTCGCCGTTCTTGATCGCCAGGCCCGACTCGGTGGTGAAGGTCTTGCCCAGCTTGTCCGCGGGCTGGTTGAAACCGTTGTCGGCGGTGGGCTTGGAGAACAGCTCGGCGAACTTCCTGGACAGGTGCGTGATCTCGATGCGGTCCTGCGGGCGCTTGGGGCCCGCGAGGCTCGGCGCCACGGTGGACAGGTCGAGCTTGACGACGCTGGTGAAGTCGATCTCGCCGGCCATCGGCACGCCGAACATGCCCTGCGCCTTGAAGTAGGCCTCGAAGCGCTCGATCTCCTCGTCCGTGCGGCCGGTGCCCTTGAAGTACTCGACGGTGCGCTCGTCGACCGGGAAGAAGCCCATCGTCGCGCCGTACTCGGGCGCCATGTTGGCGATCGTCGCGCGGTCGGGCAGGGCCAGCGTCTTGGTGCCGGGGCCGAAGAACTCGACGAACTTGCCGACCACCTTGTGCTTGCGCAGGATCTCGGTAACGGTGAGCACGAGGTCGGTCGCGGTCACGCCTTCGCGCAGCTTGCCCGTGAGCTCGAAGCCCACCACGTCGGGCGTCAGGAAGTACACCGGCTGGCCGAGCATGCCGGCTTCGGCCTCGATGCCGCCCACGCCCCAGCCGACCACGCCGATGCCGTTGATCATCGTGGTGTGGCTGTCGGTGCCTACCAGCGAGTCGGGGTAGACCACGCCGTCCTTGCCCACGTGCACGCCGCGCGCCAGGTACTCGAGGTTGACCTGGTGCACGATGCCGAAGCCCGGCGGCACGACGCCGAAGGTGTCGAAGGCCTGCATGCCCCACTTCATGAACTGGTAGCGCTCCTGGTTGCGCTGGAACTCGAGCTTCATGTTCAGGTCGAGCGCGTCCTTGTTGCCGTAGTGGTCGATCATCACGCTGTGGTCGACCACCAGGTCCACCGGCACCAGCGGCTCGATCGTCTTCGGGTTCTTGCCCAGGTCCTGCGCCACGTTGCGCATCGCGGCCAGGTCCGCGAGCAGCGGCACGCCGGTGAAGTCCTGCAGCACGACGCGCGCGACGACGAACGGGATCTCCTCGCTGCGTTCGGCATTGGGCTTCCAGTTGGCGAGCTGCCTGACATGCTCGGCGGTGACCTTCTGGCCGTCGCAGTTGCGCAGAACGCTCTCGAGCACGATGCGCATGGAAATCGGCATGCGCTTGACGTTCGGGAACTGCTTTGCCAGTTCGGGCAGCGAGAAGTAGGTGCTCGTCTTGCCGAGCGGCTTGCGGGTGGAGGCGAAGGCGTGTGTCATGGTGTCGGGATGTTGGGTCAGGAAGCTTTCGGGACGATGACTTTGAGTCCCTTGAAGTAGTCGCGGTAGAAGCCATCGTCGCGCGTGATGAGCGCGTTGCACTGCATCATCGCGTGCGCGCCGATCAGGAAGTCGGCCACCGTGCGGCTGCGGTTGCCGCCGCGCTGGCGGTAGCGGCGCTGCATCTCGCCGGCGCGCAAGGCGGCCTTGGGTTCCATCGCGCTGTAGGTGATGCCGGCGTCCTCGAGATGCTGCAGGATGTCCGAACCGCCCTTCAAGGACGTGCACAACTCGGCCAGTGCCACTTCGCACAAGACCACAGGACCGGCGTGCAGGGCCTGCCGCACGGCCGACGCAGCGGCAGCCGCCTGCGATTCGTCGCTGCCGCCGATGAGGTCGATCAGAACTGAAGAGTCCGCAGCGATCAAGCCTTGTCGTCCTCGGGGGGCAGGTAGGGGTCGCCCGGCGCGTGGCCACGGATCGCCCGCATCGCTTCGTCGGTGTTGGCGAAACCATCGAGCTTAAAGCGGCCGCGCAGGCGCGACAGGGCGTCGTTAACGTCCTTGCGCATGACGATGCGCCCGCCTTCCAGCTCGATCTTGAGCTTGGTGCCCTTGGTCAGGCCGAGCGCATCGCGCACCGCCTTGGGCAGCGTGATCTGGCCTCGTTCGGCCACGGTGGCTTCCATCGCGCGCTCCTTTCAGATCAAGAAAGTATGCGCACAGTATACATACTTTTCTAATCTGACGGCAGGTAGCGTACCGACAGGACGCCGGCGATCGCCTGGAGCCTGCCCAGCACTGCGGGGTCGACCGCGCTGTCCACGTCGACCAGCGTGTAGGCCATTTCGCCGCGGCTCTTGTTGACCATGTTGTGGATGTTCAGCCCGGCCTGCGCCATCGCGGTGGAGATCTGCCCCAGCATGTTGGGCACGTTGGCGTTGGCGATCGCCACGCGCCAGCGCGATTCGCGGTGCATCGACACATCGGGAAAGTTGACGCTGCGCGCCACGTTGCCGTGCTCGAGGTAGTCGCGCAGCTGGTCGACCACCATGACGGCGCAGTTGTCCTCGGCCTCGCGCGTCGATGCGCCCAGGTGCGGCAGTGCCAGCACGCGGTCGTGGCCGTTGAGGGCGGCGTGCGGGAAATCGCAGACGTACCAGCCCAGGTGCTTGCTCGCCAGTGCGGCCAGCACGGCGGCGTTGTCCACCACCCCCTCGCGCGAGAAGTTCAGCAGCACCGCGCTGGCGCGCATCGAGCCGATGTTCTCGGCATTGACGAGGTGCCGCGTCGCAGCCACCAGCGGCACGTGCAGGGTCACGAAGTGGCTGTTCTTGAGCACGTCGGCGACGCTCGCCGCGCGCTTGACCTGCGACGGCAGGCTCCATGCGGCGTCGACGGTGATGTCCGGGTCGTAGCCGAGCACGTGCATGCCGAGCTTGATCGCCGCGTCGGCGACCAGGCAACCGATCTTGCCCAACCCGACGATGCCCAGCGTGTGGCCGGCGAGCTCGATGCCGGCGTAGGCCTTCTTGCCGTCCTCGACGCGCGCGTCCATGTCGGCGTCCTTGGCGTCGAGCGCCGCGACGAAGCGCAGCGCACCGGGCAGGTTGCGCGCGGCCATCAGCATGCCCGCGAGCACCAGTTCCTTGACCGCGTTGGCGTTGGCGCCCGGCGCATTGAAGACCGGCGCGCCGCGCGCGCTCAGCGTCTTGATCGGGATGTTGTTGGTGCCGGCGCCGGCACGTGCCACCGCCTTGACGCCGGCGGGAATCTGCATCGCATGCATGTCGGCCGAGCGCACCAGGATCGCATCCGGATCGGCGACGTCCTTGCCCACCGCGTACTGCTCGGCGGGCAGGCGCTTCAGGCCCACCGATGCGATCTGGTTGAGGACCAGGATCCTGAATGGGTCAGCCATTCCGGGCCTCGAATTCCTTCATGTAGGCCACCAGCGTCTGTACGCCCTCGATCGGCATTGCGTTGTAGATCGATGCCCGCATGCCTCCCACCGAGCGGTGGCC
>JAOUIM010000050.1 GCA_029884035.1 Aquincola sp.
AACTTGTTGAACGCGTCGGGGTTGTTGATCAGCTCGGGCGTCGCCTGGATCGAGGTGGCCTTGGAGCGCGCCTCGATCACCTTGGTGAGCGTTTCCTGCTCGAAGTTGGCCTCGCCCTTGACGGTGGCCACGATGTTGGGAATGAGGTCGGCGCGGCGCTGGTACTGGTTGACCACCTCGGACCAGGCGCTCTTGGTCTGCTCGTCCAGGCGCTGGAAGTCGTTGTAGCCGCAGCCCGAAAGCGACAGGGCGGCGGCGAGGGTGGCGGCAGCAGCGAGCGCACGGCGGCGATTGGCGGGCATGGTTGTCCTTCCTTCGTCCTATGTGAACGGGTGGACGATGCTACCCGTGGCCGCAAGGTGCGGTCGCATGCGAGCGCTTCAAGGGCTGCGCTCGCTCAATCGGCAACACAATCGCCGCATGGCCACCCCCACGCTCTGGACCCTGACCCATGCGCAGGTGGCGATCGAGGCGGTGGCCACCGTGGCGTTCGCGCTGTCGGGCCTGATCGAGGCGGCGCGCAAGCGGCTCGACGCGGTGGGCGTGTGCGTGGTGGCGGGGCTGGCCGCGTTCGGCGGCGGCACGCTGCGCGACATCCTGCTCGACCGCCGGCCCTTCTTCTGGGTGCAGCACGCGCTGTGGCTGTGGGCGCTGCTGGCGCTGTGCATCGCCGCGATGCTGTTCATGCGCGCGCGCCACTTCGAGCCCACCGAGCGCGCGATGCAATGGCCCGACGCGCTGGGCCTGGGCCTGTTCACCGCCAGCGGCACGCAGATCGCGCTCGATGCCGGCATGCCCGCCATCGTGGCGGTGCTCATGGGCATGGTGACCGCGGTGTTCGGCGGCGTGCTGCGCGACATCGTCTGCAACCAGATCCCCAGCGCGTTCAGCGATCACCGGCCGTATGCGGTGTGCTCGTTCGCGGGCGGCTGGGTACTGGTGGGCGGACAGGCGATGGGGTGGCCGGCGGGCGTGGCGTTGGGATTGGCTGTGGCCACCGCGACGCTGGCGCGCGTGGCGGCGCTGCTCACCGGCTGGAGCCTGCCGTCGTGGGGGGCGGGGGATGAGCCGCGGGGGCGGTCGTAGCGGCACACACGGCGCGCGAACCGCGCCCGCCGCCACCTACGACGCGCTGACAAACCAGACGGTGCGGATGCCGGCCCGCGTGACTTCGTAGATCGCCGCGACTTCGAGCGGGGCACCCGGCACGCCCGTGACGTACTCTTGGTCGATCACCTTGTTGCCGAAGACCATGCGGCTGACCAGCTGGGCGCGCAAGCCCGGCAGATGGAAACGATTCCGCGCGTAGTGTTCTGCCAGAGCTGCCTTGCCTTCGATGATGGGTTCGGCACCGGGCAACCGATACACGACGACGTCGTCCGTGTACTCGGCCAGGAACCGATCGAGGTCACGCGCGTTGTAGGCATCCAGTTGCCGTTGCGCGAAGGCGGCTGGGTCGAAGGCGTCGGACATCGTGTGCAGGCCTGGATCGAAGGCACGCGAGCGACGGGCTAGGCGTCTGTACGTGGCAGCGCATCGTGCGGGCCAAGCTCGTGCTTCGGCACGTCTTCCCACCAGTTCGATGGGTCCATGTCCTTTCGCCGAGACGGGTTCAGCGGGTAGTAGATGCGGCTGCCTTCCTTCGGCGCCTCGCCGCCGACCAGCAGGACGACCTCCGCGTTCGTGTTGTTCATGAAGCAATGGGAGATTCCGGTGCCGGCAGGAAACGCCGCCAGGTCACCAGGCCGCATTCTGTGAACGTAGCCATTGATCCAGGCGTCAACCTCTCCTTCGAGCACGTAGACGAATTCCTCCTCGTTCTCTTCGGCATGCGGCCACGATGTGCGCTGTCCGGGCGGCAGGCGCTGGATGTTGATGCCGATGCGCTGGAGCCCGGCTTCCTTGCCCAGGCGCCGCACTGGCCCCATGGGCTCGGTGCTTTGCGGGTACACATGCGTGTACTCGGGCACGTCGCTGGCGGAGCGAATGAACGGCGGGCGAGTAGGCATGTCGGTGGCTCCCTATGACGCCCAACGTTGGCGTTCAGCCGCCGCCGCAGGCGGTCGGCTGGAACAACGGGTTAGCCGTCAGCAGGCGCAAAGGCGCGCCGACCAAAACAGATTGGCACATTGCGACTACATGAACTGAATGTACAAACCGAGAGCCGCGAGGCCCAAGGTGACGGCAAGAGACTGAAGCGCGTACTTTGTAGCACCAACTCCCTTTGCGAACGACGGCGTTGCAGAACCGTCCGGGTTGTCGAAGCCGCCAGGGCGCGCATCTTCTACGGTGGCCAGAGAGCCATTGATGTACAGCGCTGCCGACACCCAGAGCGAGGCCGCAAGCCACTTGGCAGGGGTAAACGCCGCGACTAAACCACCGACGGCGAGACACACGGCAACGTGAACACCAGCAGCGCGTGAGGTCATGACGGCTAACTAGTGGGCCGTAACGATTGAATCGGGAGTAATGCGCCGTGTGGGATCGAAGTACTTCCACTTCACGGGTTTTGGCTGTTCGTTGTACTTGCGGATGTAGCGCATGAGTTTTCTCTTCAGATCGGGCACCGAGGTGAACACGCCGCGCGCGATCACATCGCGCTCGACCTTGGCGAACCACAACTCGACCTGGTTGAGCCAGGACGAGTAGGTCGGCGTGAAGTGCATATGAACCTTCGGATGCTCGGCCAGGAACGCATCGACCTGTTTGGTCTTGTGCGCCGAGAGGTTGTCGGCGATGACGTGAATCTCCTTGCCGCGCGGCTGGTTGGCCACGATGTCGGTGAGGAAGGCCACGAACTCGGCCGAGGTGTGGCGCGTGGCGGTCTTGCCGAGCACTTCGCCGGTCTTGGTGTTGAAGGCCGCGTACAGCGACAACGTGCCGTGCCGGAAGTACTCGAACCCGTGGCGCTCGGCGCGCCCGGGCGACAGCGGCAGCACCGGGTCTTTGCGGTCCAACGCCTGGATCGCCGTCTTCTTGTCGACGCTGAACACGGCCGCGTGCTGCGGTGGGTTCAGGTACAGCCCGATCACGTCGGCCGCCTTGGCCTCGAAGTCCGGGTCGTTGGGGGCGAGATAGCCTTCGAGCCGATGCGGCTTGATGCCGTGCTTGGCCCAGATGCGTGCGACCGTCATGTGCGAGATGTCGCCGCCGAGTTCAGCAGCGAGCTTGCGCGTGGACCAGTGCGTCGAACCGTCGGCAGGCTTGTGCTTGGTCGTGCGCGCAAGCACGCGCGCCTCGACGCGGTCGGTCACCTTGTAGCGCTCCCGCCCGGCATGGCGAGCGAACAACCCTGCCAGACGATCGGCTGCAAAGCGCTTGCTCCAACGATCGATGTAGCTGTCGCTGCAATCGAGCTTGGCGCGGATCTCGGCCCACGTAAGCCCATCGGCAAGCAACAGGATCAACCGCGCATGGCGCGCCGACTCCGCCCGAGCAGTCCTCGCATTGGCTCGCCGCTGCAGTTCCATGACCTCGGCTTCAGTCAAGTTCATCGCACCCTCCACAGGTGCAATGATACTTCCTGTTCAAGCGTTACAGTCCACTAGCTGGCCCCCAGGTTCCCTGCGGACGCCGCGCCCAAAGGGAGCCGCGAGCGACCCTGGCGCGGGCCGGCGCGCGTTCAACCTCTACATGAACAGGTGCTCGCCGGCGTTTTCGCCACCGAGGATCACGTAGTTCACCCGCTTCAGGTCGGCGAGCTGCCGGCCGCCGGCATAGCTGATCGAGCTCTGCAGGTCCTCGCGCATCTCGCGCAGCGTGTCGGCGAGCTTGCCCTTGATCGGCTCGAGGATGCGCTTGCCCTCGACATGCTTGTACTCGCCCTTGTTGAAGTCGCTCGCCGAGCCGTAGTACTCTTTGTAGAACGCACCGTCGACCTCGACCGTGCGGCCCGGACTCTCCTCGTGGCCTGCGAACAGCGAGCCGATCATCACCATCGAGGCGCCGAAGCGCACGCTCTTGGCGATATCGCCGTGATGGCGGATGCCACCGTCCGCAATGATCGGTTTGGTCGCGACCCGGGCGCACCACTTGAGCGCCGAGAGCTGCCAACCTCCGGTGCCGAAACCGGTCTTGAGCTTGGTGATGCAGACCTTGCCTGGTCCAACGCCCACCTTGGTGGCATCGGCGCCCCAGTTCTCGAGATCGATCACGGCCTCGGGCGTGGCCACGTTGCCGGCGATGACGAACGTCTGCGGTAGTTTCGACTTGATGTGCTCGATGGCCTTGCGCACGCTGTCGGCATGGCCGTGCGCGATGTCGATCGTGATGTAGTCCGCGCCGAGCCCCTCGGCCGCCAGGCGATCGATGATCTCGAAGTCGTGCGGCTTCACGCCCGAGCTGATCGAGACGAACAGGTCGCGTTCGCGCATGCGGCGCGCGAAGGCCACGTTGTCGAGGTCGAAACGATGCATGACGTAGAAGTGACCGCTGCGGGCGAGGAACTCCGCGATCGGCTCGTCGAGCACGGTCCTCATGTTCGAGGGCACCACCGGCAGGGCGAAGCGCCGGCTGCCGAACTCTATCGAGGGGTCGCACTCGGCCCGGCTCTCGACGCGGCACTTGCGCGGCAGCAGCAGAATGTTGTCGTAGTCGAAGATTTCCATGGTCAGGCTCCGTTGTGGGGATGAGAGCGCTTGACCTGGTGCACCGGTCTGCAGGGCGCCCGCGACGGTTCCGCGGTCGGGAACGGGGGCCGAAAACAAGAACCGGGCACCAGAATTTGGGCCCGGTGGTCAATTCTACGCCGCCATCCGGCGCGCAAGCGTGCAGCAGTGCGCAGATCACCCGTCGCCTCGCGCCCGGGTGCCGGAGACGGTTCCGATAATCGATTCGGTGCCTTGTCCGCGCTTCGCGCCACCTCCGCTTTCGTGTCCTCCCCATCGAATCCGCCTCCCGCCGAGGGCCCACCGAACCGCCCGTTGAGCGCGCTGCGCCGCTGGCTCACGTCGGGCGCAGCCTTCTCGTCGTCCACTCGCGATGCGCTGCTCGACGCGCTGTTCGACGGTGCGGGTGACGGGCTGCTGGTCTGCAATGCCGATGGCGTGGTCGTGTCGTGCAATCCGGTCGCGGCGCGGTTGCTGCATGTCGAGGCCGCCACGGTCGTCGGACGTCCGGTCTCGGAGTTCATTCACCAGGGCACGACCTCCAGGCGCGCCAAGCTGCACAACGGCCCGGCACTGGCGCGTGGCGAGCCGTCCGCCGCGCACCGGCTGCTGCTGCATCTGACGCCATTCGAGTCGTCGAGAGGTCCCCAGGTCGTCGTGCGGCTGCGCGACGGCAGCGAACAGGCCGAAGTGCAGGAGCGCCTGCGGCAGATGGCCAACTACGACAGCCTGACCGGACTGCCCAACCGCGCGCTGTTCCGCGATCGCTTGAGCCAGGCGATGGCGCGCGCCAATCGCAGCGGCCGCGCGATGGCGCTGATGTTCCTCGACCTCGACCGCTTCAAGGTCGTCAACGACGACCTCGGCCACGAGATCGGCGACCGCCTGCTCCAGCACGTGACGCGTGCGCTGACCGAGTGCCTGCGCGGCGGAGATTCGCTGTCCCGAGACACCGACATGGCACACACGCTGTCGCGTCTGGGCGGCGACGAGTTCACGGTGATCGTCGAGAACATCGGCACCGCCGAAGACGCCGCAAACGTGGCGCGGCGCATGCTCGAGGCACTCAACGAGCCCTTCCTCGTGGATGAGGAGGAGATCGTCATTTCGGCCTCGATCGGCATCTCGATGTACCCGACCGACGATGTCGACCTCGACACCCTGATCCGCCACACCGACATGGCGATGTACCGATCGAAGTCACTCGGTCGCGGCACGTACAGCTTCTTCAGCGACGATCTCACGGCGGCGGTCACCGCACGCGTCTCGCTCGAGGGGAGCCTGCGGCGTGCGATCGAGCGCCAGGAGTTCGAGCTGCACTACCAGCCCAAAGCCGACCTGCGCACCGGCCAAGTCACTGGCGTCGAGGCCCTGCTGCGCTGGCACCGCCCCGGCCATGGCCTGATGCCGCCCGACCGTTTCGTCAGCGTGCTCGAGGACACGGGCCTCATCCTGCCGGTAGGTGCCTGGGTCATTCGAGCCGCCTGCGAGCAACTCGCGGCCTGGGACCGGATGGGCCTGCCGTCGATGCGCCTGGCGGTCAACCTCTCGGCCCGCCAGTTCCGCCACCTGTACCTGGCCTCGCTGATCGAGGACTCGCTGCGCCAGAACGAGATCGACGCGCGGCGCCTCGAGATCGAGCTGACCGAATCGCTGCTGATGGAGGACAACGAATCGACGCGCGCGATGCTTGAAGGATTCCGGCGCATGGGCGTACGGCTTGCGATCGACGACTTCGGCACCGGACACTCGTCGCTCAGCTACATCCAGCGGTTTTCGATCGACACGCTCAAGATCGACCGCTCCTTTGTGCAATCGCTGCCCGACGACGAAGAAGGTGCGGCGATCTGCAGCGCGGTCATCGCGCTGGGCCGAAGCATGCGCATGTGTGTCGTCGCCGAGGGGGTCGAGACGCCCGAGCAGGCGCGCCTGCTGCGCGATCTGGGATGCGACGAGATGCAGGGATACTGGCTCGGCCGCCCGATGCCCGGCTCGGAATTCGCGGGTTGGTTCGTGAACCACAAGAAGACCCGAGGGCGGCGCCGCTCGCGCAGCCGCTACACGGACACGAGCCCCATGACACTGTTCAGTCTGCTCGACGGTTCCTGAGTACCGAGCCCGGCGCGTCGCCGCCGAAGCATGCCAACGCATCGAGGCTCGAGCCACGACCGAGCCGGTCGTGATGCTCATGCCACCATCGGTCGACCCTTTCGCGTCCCCGGTCACGCAAGCGCTGAAGGAATTCCCACTCGGGCATCAGTCGCGTCTGACCCGGCAGATGGGCCAGCGTGTCGTCTGCATCGAGCAGATGCCAGCGCAGCCGCGCGAGGCGACGATCCAGTCCTGTGCGCAGGCGGGTCCAGCTGCCACGCTGCGTGTCTGCCTGCGCTTCGGCAAGCCAGCGCGCTTCGCGCATGAAGGGCGCGAGGAATGCGACATCGAGTGTGCGCGCCGTGATGCCGGCCGCGTCGGCCGGCAGTGCCACGGGGGTCAGCGGGGCCAGCGTCACCAGCATCAGATCATCGGCAGCCACTTCGCGCACCAGCGGCCACAGTGCCGGGTTGGCGCTGAACGCGCCGTCCCAAAGGGCATGGCCGTCGATGACGACCGGGCGCGCCAGCGCGGGCAGGCACGCCGATGCGAGAAGTGCGTCGAGCGTGAGCACGTCGCGTCTGAACAATCGCAGCCTCGCGCTCTCGGCCTCGGTGGTGGCGATGAACAAGGCCGGGCCTGCCGTGGTGCGCAGGCGCTCGAAGTCGATCTGCGCGGCGAGCACGGAGCGCAGCGGGTTGACGTCCAGCGGATTGAGCTGGGCCGGGGCCAGCCAGCGTGACCATGCGAGCAAGGCGCGTCCAGCCGGCGCGAGGCTCGGAGGGTCACCCGGCAGGTGCCACAGCGGCGGCATGTGATCGGCAACCGCGCGCCAGAAGGCGCGCAGCGCCTCGCGAGCCCCGTCGTGGCCGTTGACGGCAAGGCCGTGGGCGCACGCGACGGCGTTCATCGCACCTGCGCTGGCACCACTGAGCGCTGCGATTTGCACGCCGCGTTCGAGCAGGGCGTCGAGCACCCCCCAGGTGAACGCGCCATGGGCGCCGCCCCCCTGGAGCGCGAGTGACAGGGGCGGCGGCCGGGGGCCAAACCAGTGACGCATGAGCGCTCCTAGAATCGTCCGATGACATTACCCCTCGACGAAGCACGAGGCGTGCCGCCCGCGGCGCCGCGCGCCGACCCGCTGCTGCGTCATCTCAACCCCGAGCAACTCGCCGCCGTCACGCTGCCTGCCGTGCCGGCCCTCATCCTGGCCGGCGCCGGATCGGGCAAGACCCGCGTCCTGACGACGCGCATTGCCTGGCTGTTGGCCAGCGGCCAGGTGTCGCCGGGTGGGATCCTCGCGGTCACGTTCACCAACAAGGCCGCCAAGGAGATGCTGACGCGGCTGACCACGATGCTGCCGGTCAACGTGCGCGGGATGTGGATCGGCACCTTTCATGGCCTGTGCAACCGATTCCTCCGCGCCCACTGGAAACTTGCGGGGCTGCCGCAGTCGTTCCAGATCCTCGATGCCGCCGACCAGGTCGCCGCGGTCAAGCGGGTGATCAAGGCGATGAACCTCGACGAGGAGCGGTTCCCACCCAAGCAGGCAGCCTACTTCATTGCCGGTGCCAAGGAGGACGGGCTGCGGCCGCAGGACGTCGACGCGCCCGATCCCCATACGCGCAAGCTGGTCGACGTCTACGCAGCCTACGAGGTGCAGTGCCAGCGCGAAGGTGTCGTCGATTTCGGCGAGCTCATGTTGCGCAGCTATGAACTGATGCGCGACAACGATCCGGTGCGCGAACACTACCGACGGCGGTTCCGCCATGTCCTGGTCGACGAGTTCCAGGACACCAACCGGCTGCAGTACAGGTGGCTGCAGATGTTTGCGCCGCCGGGGGCGCCAGACCAGGGCGTGTTCGCGGTCGGCGACGACGACCAGAGCATCTATGCGTTCCGCGGTGCGCTGGTCGGCAACATGGCCGACTTCGAGCGCGAGTACCGCGTCGACCGCGTGGTCAAGCTCGAGCGCAACTACCGCTCGTACGGCCACATCCTCGATACCGCGAATGTCCTGATTGCGCACAACCTCAGGCGCCTGGGTAAGAACCTGCGCACCGACGCGGGTCCAGGCGAACCAGTGCGCGTGTTCGAGGCCCCGAGCGACTATGCCGAGGCGCAGTGGCTGATCGACGAGGCACAGCAACTTCATCGCACCGGCATGCCGCGTGCGGAAATCGCGGTGCTCTACCGCAGCAACGCCCAGAGCCGCGTCATCGAAAGCGCACTGTTCAATGCGGCGATTCCGTACCGTGTCTACGGTGGCCTGCGCTTCTTCGAGCGCGCGGAGGTCAAGCATGCGTTGGCGTACCTGCGACTGACCGAGAACCCGAATGACGACACGAGCTACCTGCGGGTTGTCAACTTCCCGGCGCGTGGCATCGGCGCGCGCACGATCGAGCAACTGCAGGACGCAGCGCGCGCGAGCGGACGTAGCCTGTACCAGAGCGTGGCTGCGGTGGCCGGCAAGGGCGGCGCCAATCTGGCGGCCTTCAATGCGCTGATCGAGCAGCTTCGCGACGACACCCGAGGCGCCACGTTGCGCGAGATCATCGAGGCGATGCTGCAGCGCTCCGGTCTCTCCGAGTTCTATCGTCACGAGAAGGAAGGCCAGGATCGCCTCGAGAACCTCGACGAGCTCATCAACGCGGCGGAGGCCTTCGTGACGCAGGAGGGCTTCGGAAAGGATGCGGTGGCGTTGCCGGTCGACGAACAGGCACCAGGTGCGATCGTGGGGGCGGTACCGCTGCCCGCCGAAGCGCTGCAACCAGACGCCGACACCGGCGAGATCGTCAGCCCGCTCGCTGCGTTCCTGACCCATGCCGCGCTCGAGGCTGGCGACAACCAGGCGCAGGCCGGCGCCGACGCGATCCAGCTGATGACGGTGCACTCGGCCAAGGGACTGGAGTTCGACGCCGTGTTCATCACGGGCCTGGAGGAGGGCCTGTTCCCGCACGAGAACGCGATGGCCGACCACGACGGGCTCGAGGAGGAGCGGCGGCTGATGTACGTGGCGATCACGCGCGCGCGCCAGCGCCTGTACCTGAGCTTTTCCCAGACCCGCATGCTCCATGGGCAGACCCGCTACCACGTCAAGAGCCGCTTCTTCGATGAGCTGCCCGAGGAGCACCTGAAGTGGCTGACGCCCCAGAACCAGGGATTCGGATCGGGTTATGCGCGCGAGTACCAGCAGGCCTGGGCGCGCGGCACGGGCCTGGGCTCAATCGTCGGCGCCGGACGCGTCGAGTCGCCCATCGCGCCGGCCTACATCCCTCGCAGCGTGCCGTCGCACGGGTTCCGCGCTGGCCAGTCGGTGTTCCACAACAAGTTCGGCGAGGGCGTCATCGTCACGCTCGAGGGCACGGGCGACGACGCCCGCGCGCAGGTCAACTTCGGCCGCCACGGCGCGAAGTGGCTGCAGCTGTCGATCGCGAAGCTGTCGCCGATCTAGCGGACGTCAGGCCATCGATGCCGTGGTCGACGGTTCGTCGCCCGACTGCGCGAAACAGTCCGCGAAGCTGTAGTACAGCGAGATGTAGAACGCGGTCGAGAACATCAGCCCCGCGGGCACGGCGGCGAGCACCAGCAGCTGCGGCGCGCCCAGCAGCGAGAACAACAGACCCGAGGAGATGCCGAACAGCGCCACCGTGCCCACCCAGGCCAGGCCGTACAGCAGGAACGCCCCCTTATTGCGCCAGCAGGCCAGCGTGCTCGAGAACAGCGCCTGGGCGACTCCCTGGCCGTGCCACCAGACCAGCGCCGGCGCGTGCCAGAACGGAACGGACAGCAGCGCCGACAGGCCGAAGCGCACGAGCACGCCGGTGCGCAGGCTTGGATCGGCAAGCAGTTCATCGATCTCCTTGCTTGTCGACTCGGTCCGTGCACTGGCAAGCAGTATCTGCAAGCGCTCGAACGCGCCACCATCGATCGCATCGGAGCCCCACATCACCATTGCTGTGGCGAGCGCATAGAGCAGGCACAGGCGCACCAGGGTCGAGCGGCGCGCGGGGTCGCCGTCGCGCATCAGCGGTTCGATCATCTGGCCCGCGTGGACCGAGCCGTTCTCCTGCGCGGCGCGGGTGGCGATCATGAATCCCAATGTCAGCAAGGGCAGCGAGGCCAGCACCAGCACCGCACCGGCGTACGGAATGGCCAGCAGCACCATCGCCGCGACCAGGAACACCAGGAACAGAAGGCTGAAAGCCAGCGGCCGCCGCAGGAACTGGGCGAAGGCCTGACTGACCCAGGCCAGGCCGCGGCGGGCGGGTGCATCGACGATGCGGAGGGTCATGATGCCCCCGGGTGCCAAGGCGCGGCAATGCGAGCCACCAGGACACGCTCGAAGTGTGTCGGGTCATGCGGCTTGAGCAAGGCGGCCTCACGTGGCAGATGAAAGTCCCAAAGCCGCGAGACCCAGAATCGGAGCGCCGCGCCACGCATGAGTGCGGGCAGCAGGCGCTGCTCGTTGCCGTCGAGCGGGCGCACGACGCCATAGGCCGCGACGAAGGCTTGCGCGCGGTCTTCGACCAGCGCCCCTGTGGCCAGGTCGATGCACCAGTCGTTCAGACACACCGCGATGTCGAACAGGAAGGCATCGACCCCGGCGAAGTAGAAGTCGAAGAAGCCGCATAGGCGCTCATGGCCGGTGTCACCGGGCTCGAACATCACGTTGTCGCGGAAAAGGTCGGCGTGGATCGGTCCGCGCGGCAAAGCGGCATAGGCGGGCGACGCCGCCAATGCCTGCTGGAAGGACAATTCGTCGCGCAGCAGCGTTCGCTGCGCCTGGCTGACGTGGGGCTGCACCAGTGGGATCGTTTCGATCCACCATGACAGTCCGCGCAGGTTGGGCTGATGACGCTCGAAGTCGCGCCCGGCAAGGTGCATACGGGCGAGCATCGCACCGACCTGGGCGCAATGATCGGCGTCGGGCGCGAGCTGGTGGCCACCCGGGAGGCGGTCGACTAGCGCCGCGGGCTTGCCCTTGAGTGCGTGCAGGATGGCGCCTGTCGCGTCCGACTGCGGCATCGGCACCGGAATGCCGCGCAGCGCTAGGTGTCGCATCAGTTCCAGGTAGAACGGCAGTTGCTCGAACGTCAACCGCTCGAAGATCGTCAACACCCAGTGGCGCGTCGTACCCCTGTCGAGCGTATCGACGAAGAAGTTGCTGTTCTCGATGCCAGCCTGGATGCCGCGCAGGCTGGTCATGTCGCCGACCGACAGGCGGGCGACGAATGCATGTGCCTCTTCGCGCGAGATCTCGGTGAAGACGGCCATCCGGTTCAGCGGCCGCGCCTGGGCACCCGCGGCGCGAAGGCAGGCGCGAACGCATGGAGCATGGAAACCGTCGGCACCGGGATTCAGAACTTGAGCAGATTCCACACGCGCTGGCCGCCTGCGCCGGGCTGGCTGCCGGCGCGGTTCTGCGACGGATCGCGCCCGGCGGTGGCGGGCACGATCTCGTACTCGGCCGCGTTCTTGGGCTTGACGACAATGCGCTTGCTCTGCCCACGGACGCGCAATTCCTCGATGCGTACGTTGTCGTCCTGCACCACGATCCGCTGGACGACGGGCTCCGGGGCAGGCTTGTCCTGCGCCGATACGATGGCACTGGCGGCAAGCAGGGCGGTGGCAGCGAGCACTCTCACGGAGCCCATTCTAGCCAGCGCACAATGCTCCGCATGAGCGACAAAGACACGGAGAAGGCCGCCCCGCTGATGCTGCTGGTGGATGGCTCGAGCTACCTCTACCGCGCCTACCACGCGATGCCCAACCTCACCGGACCCGGCGGGTTCCCGACCGGCGCGATCCACGGCTTCATCGCGATGCTCAAGAAACTGCGTGTCGACGTGAATGCCGAGCACGCCGCGTGCGTCTTCGACGCCAAGGGAAAGACCTTCCGTGACGACTGGTACCCGGAGTACAAGGCCAACCGCGCGCCGATGCCGGAAGATCTCGCGCGCCAGATCGAGCCGATCCACGAGGCCGTGCGCCTGCTGGGCTGGCCCGTGCTCGAGGTGCCGGGCATCGAAGCCGACGACGCGATCGGCACGATTGCGCGGCGCGCCGCCGAGACGGGCCATCGCGTCGTCGTCTCCACCGGCGACAAGGATCTGGCGCAACTGGTCAACGATCGGGTGACCCTGATCAACACGATGAGTGGCGAAACGCTCGACGTCGATGGCGTGAACGCGAAGTTCGGCGTACCACCCACGCGTATCGTCGACTATCTCGCGCTCGTCGGCGACGCGGTGGACAACGTCCCGGGTGTCGAAAAGGTCGGTCCGAAGACGGCTGCGAAGTGGCTCGCGGAACACGATTCGCTCGACGGCGTGATCGCCGCGGCGGACTCGATCGGCGGGGCCGTGGGCGAGAACCTGAGGAAGGCGCTGCCTTGGCTGCCGACCGGCCGCAAGCTCGTGACGGTGGCCACCGACTGCGACCTCAGCGGGCACGTGCCCCGGTGGCCCGCGCTCGATGCCCTGGCGCTGGCGCCGGTGGACCGAGCGGCGCTGCTCGACTTCTACGGCCGCTTCGGTTTCAAGACCTTCAAGCGCGAACTCGAAGACGCAGCCGATTCCCCGTCTGCACCGCTGGCGGTGCCACGCGGCGCGGTCGCCCGCAGTTACGAAACCATCCGGACGCAGGATCGTCTGGACCACTGGTTGGACAGGATCCGCGCCGCGCCGCTGGTGGCATTCGATACCGAGACGACGTCGCTCGACGAGATGGCCGCGCGCACC